>CAVKYA010000078.1:0-9492 GCA_963660255.1 Bacteroidaceae bacterium
TCCCTCAGCTCCCACTAAAAGACCTCTTCAGGATTCCTGAAGAGGTCTTTTCTTTGTATGTCAACTCCGAATATTATGGCGAATCTGACATTTGTGGATATGCAAAAGTGTAAACAAACGTCAGGGGAAAAATCAAATGGCATATTTTGGTAACGTGCAAAATCTGCCATTTGCCTTTTTTCCCCTGTCGTCACACATTATTTCTACAGAATGTAAATGATAAATGAGTCACATAAAATGGTTATATTTGCATATTCATAAAATACTATTGCAATGCGAAAGATAATGATCCTATTGGCAGCCGCGATGCTTTGCGTCTCTTGTTCCGAACAGTTCAACGCCGCATATCTCCTTTCAGGAGGCGCGAAGGTGGCACAGGCCGCCACCCTATCCGATGCCCAGATCCAATCTTATGTCAGCCAGTATGTACAGAAACTGGACGCCGAGAACACCGTCCTTCCTGAGACCAGCCCATACGTCAAGAGGGTCAGGAATATGACTTCCGGAATCACATCTGTAAACGGGACACCGCTTAATTTCAAGGTCTATAAGACGAACGAAGTGAACGCCTTCGCCTGTGCGGACGGGAGTGTGAGAATCTATTCCGGACTTCTGGACGCGATGACCGATGACGAGGCACTTGGAGTTGTCGGCCACGAGATCGGCCACGTCGCCCTCAAACATTCCAAGATGCAGTTCAAGCAGGCTCTTCTCACATCGGCTCTCAGGGATGCCGTGGTTTCCACCGGCGGAACAGTCGCTGTTCTCACCGCATCGCAGTTGGGAGACCTTGGGGAAGCCTTGATGAGCGCCAGTTTCTCAAGAAAGCAGGAGACCGCCGCTGATGACTATGGCTATGACTTTCTGAAGAGCGCTGGCAAGAATCCTTGGGCTATGGCTATGGCCTTCGAGGAGCTTCAGAAGTTATCCAGCGGAAGCACGGCTTCCGGAACACAGGCCGCGTCAGGATCTTCGGTCGGCCAGTTGTTCTCGACACACCCGGCCACGGCGGACAGAATCTCCAGAATGTCTGACAGGGCCACCAAGGACGGCTACAAGAGACCTTCCAAATAATCAGTGTAAAGTCTTGTTCTCGGCCACGGTGAATCCCACGGAAATGGAATTTCCGGAATCATCGACGGCTGTGACTGTATGTCTGCCGGGTGACGGCTTCAGCGTCATCTGGTGAATCATTTGAGTCTGACCGACATATTTATTGTCCAAGTGCCAAAAGACGTTGACGCTTGGAGTCCTGTGCGCCAGGTTAAAGGTTATTCCGGCGATTGATCCGTCCAGCTGGCGCGGGATGTAGATCACGGCTCCGCTTTCGGGGTAGATGAATTCCATCGGAGATCTGTCGTCATTGCCTTTCGGAATCACGGGAGCATATTCCGGATGGTGTTGCCGGTAGTACCATTCCATCGATGGAGGAAGGACAAATGTGCGGACTCCATCCACAACCTTATGGTATGGGCACGGTTCGCTCCTTACCGATTTGCGCGGCAGTATCAGGGTGTCAGAACTCTCGCAGTTCACTCCTTTCAGGCAACCGGACTCACGGCAAACCTCGGCCGTGATGTAATCACCATAGACCGGCTCCTTAAACCAACCATTTCTGGAATATTCACTGTCATATTCCTTGAACGGCAGAAGGTTGAATATGTCGAACATCACCGGCCCGGCCGTGCGCGCTCCCGTCAGTCCGGGAACTCCTTGCCCCTGGGCGTTGCCGGCCCAGACTCCTACGGCATAGTCGGCCGTGACCCCGACCGCCCACGCGTCCCTGAATCCGAAGCTGGTTCCGGTTTTCCACGCTACTTTCTTGACTGAGCCGATCAGGTGCCAGTCAATCTCGTCAGGTCTGTTGACCTCTTTCAGAGCATCGAATGTCCACCACAGCGCGCATTTGTCGTTTAACGGAAAATTGTGCAGCCTGTCCCCCTTGGAAGTATGCGTTGTGTCGGCGCTTTGGTAGGATGCCGAGAGTCTTGAATATGCCGATGTGATGTCGCCGAGCGTTCCTTCCGCCCCTCCGAGTATGAGCGAGAGTCCGTAGTGCGAGGCACTTCCGTTTAAGGTTGTCATCCCGCATTTTCTGAGAATATCCAGAAATTTCGGCACTCCGAATCTGCGCAGGAGATGTACGGACGGTACATTGAGTGAGCGGGCGAGCGCTTCATCGGCAGGTACCGCCCCATAGAACTGTCTGTTGAAATTCTGCGGAGAAAACCCGTTGATGTTGATCGGCACGTCTGGCAGAAGTGTTTTCGGCAATATCTCGCCCTCTTGAAGCAGAGCGCAGTACAAGAGAGGTTTCAGGATGCTGCCGGTGCTTCTTGGCGCTCGGATTATGTCCACCTCACTCCCCGGACGTTTATGATCGGGATTGGCGTTTCCGATGTAAGCCAGCGTCTCGCCTGTACGCACATCCTCCACGACAGCCGCGAGATCGTATATTCCTGTCTGTGAGAACTCATTGTTCCATTGGTTGACTATGGCTTGCGCCTGTCTTTGCAGGTGGATGTCGATCGTGGTGCGGATCCGTTTGCCGGGGGAGGTCTTCCAGTAATATTCCGTCAGATGATGCGCCTCCTGTGGCAATGCCACCGGTTCACCGGGAAGCGGCTCGTCGCAGGCGAGGACAAAGTCCAGCGAGTCGATGTGTCCGTGCTCGTAGAGTGAGTTCAGCAGCCGGTTGCGCTTTTCCAACAGCCTTGTCCTGTTTTTACCGGGGTGGATCTCCGCCGGGGCGTTCGGGAGCACCGCAAGCGTGGCGGCCTCGCCCCAGGAAAGCTCATCGGGAGGCCTTCCGAAATATCTCCAGGAAGCGGCTTCCAAACCGACAACATTCCCGCCGAAAGGTGCGTGTGAGGCGTACAGGCCAAGGATCTCTCTCTTGCTGCACCTTAGTTCCAGACGGGTGGCGAGGATCGCCTCGATGATTTTCTGGCCGATGTTCCGTTCACGTCCTCTGGACATCCTGATGACCTGCATCGTGATTGTGCTTCCCCCGCTGGTGACGCGCCCGGCTTTGATGTTTCCTGCGGCGGCACGCGCAATCGCGACCGGATTCACACCCGGATGGTATGCGAACCATCTGTCCTCGAACTCGATGAGGGCTGTCTTGAATTTTTCCGGGACCGTGTCCGATGGAGGGAATCTCCATTGCCCGTCACTTGCGATTCTGGCCCCAAGCAATTCTCCGTTCCTGTCTGTGACAACGGTGGAATAGGATGTGCCTTTGAACAAATCTCTGGGCAGGCAGAAAAAATATGCGGTCAAGAGGGCGATGACGACACCGACCGCAATCCTTGACCGCAGTTTCTTTCTCATAGACTATTCAGTGACTTTCGCCGTGCCTGAAGCAGTGTTGGCGCTGATGTGAGGATCGTACATAGCCTCGCACTTCACGGCAGGGAGTATGAACTCACCCTGATAGGATGCGTGAAGCTTGATCCTGAATGTCTTGCTGGTTCCCTTTGGAAGGTCGAAGAACCAGATGACACGGTCATCCCTGATGTCACGGTAGTTGAATGTGGCCTTTGAACTCTCGCCTCCGTAGAGCCTGTCGTTCACAATCTCCCAACCGGAAGGAAGCATCTCGGTAAGAGCGAGATTGCGGCAGTCCCTTACGCCGCTTGTGTTACCCACAGTGATGGTTGCCGTGAAGTCTGTACCTTGTGTGATGCTGTGAGGGTTCAGACTCTTGCCGGCCAACGTGCTGTAGCTCACATTCAGGCTCAGTCCGCTGGACTTGGCCTCCACCTTGTTTCCGAATTCCGGAATGACGGACGTGATCAAAGTCGCATAGAGGCTTCCGTTCATCTTGTTCGTGATGTCAATGCTTCCGTTTTCAGTGTCCACTACCGCCCGTCCGATTGATTTGGCACTCTTAACTTCGGCCGTGTTGTCACCTTGCTTTATCTCAGCCGAGATCGCGTCCGAACCTACTTTCAGCGCAAGATCTCTCATCGCACAGGTTGCGAATGCGATTTCCTGTGTGGAGTACCATCCTCCGGCGATCGCGTCGGCGATTTCCTGAGAGACATCCATAGCCTCTGGCAGAGCATCGTTGAGAACCAAGGCCTCAAGGGCGATGGCCTTGTCCCTAACAGGAGAACCGAATGTAATGTTGGTCTCCGGATAATCGGAAAAGTTCGTTTTAAGCCCTGTGATGATTTCGCCGGCCACAGTCTTCTTACCTGTGACCGCATAGGTGGACGCAAGCATCCAGGCCGCCTGGCTGGAAAGTGTCTCGCTCTCTTTCAGCCTGTTCATAGCCCCGCTTTCAGCCTCACCGTTAAGTGCCAGAGTGTAAAGTCTGTAGGCTTGCTCAAGGTCTCCGAGACCTCCGTTGTCGGAATTACGGTAGTCCTGCACGTTCCTCTTTTGGAATCTTGACCAGCTGGCAAGTACGCCCTTGCTGACGCTGAATCCGTTTTGAGCCGCCGAGATCATAAACTGTCCGGCCATAGAGCTTACCCATCCACTGGCATCAGCGTTGCCTGGCCAATAGACGAAGCCGCCGTTCCCAAGCTGCCGTTGGTACAGTTGCTGAAGCAGCTCAGGGATCATCTTGTCGATTTGCTTCTGCTTGTCCTCCGGGAGCATATTCCTTATCGCAAGAAGACTTATTCCCTTTGCGGAGATCTGCTCTGTGCAGTTGTAGGAGTAATTTGTCAGGAATGTGAATATGCCTCCACAGTCAACCGATGGGAAGCCTGTGAGTTCCAGGGTCGCCCATTGGTTGTCATCAGCCTTGAAAGTAGAGAATCCCAAATGTTTGCTAGCGTCTTTGCCGATCATCGCCCTTGTCACGGAGATTACCGGCGGGTTAGGCGTGCGAACCTCAATGGAGATCTTTTCGCTGGCCTTGTGCCCGTTGCCGTTGGCCGTGACGGTCACTGTGGCCGTGCCGCTTCCGATGGCCTCAAGGTTGAACCTGACCATCTTGTCCCCAGGCTTGCCGAATTGGACAGAAGCGTTCGCGTCTCCCGTGATTTTCAGAGGCCCCTCAGCATTGACGCTGACATCGGCGTTCTTTACGCCATTCTCAAGAGCGAAGACATTGACAGGCATCACGACCTTCTCTCCGGTTCCGATGACTCTTGGCAATGTAGGAAGGACCATAAGCGGCGACCTTACCGGGACAGTCTTCTCTGCGTTGCCGTAGGCTCCGTCCTTTGCCGCCACAAGCATCACCCTGACGCTTCCGACGTACATAGGAAGTTTGACCTTATGTGTGGCCGAACCGCTCTGAAGCGAGAACGGACCGATATACTTGACAACCGCGTTGAACCTGTTGTCCTTCTTTGCTCCGACAATGAGGCTCTCGTCACCTCCGATGCTGAACATCGGTGAGAATCTTCCGCTGTAGGCCCCGATGACATCATCGTAGAGATCCCACGTGCTGACACCGAGCGCTTCTCTGGCGTACATCGCGTTCCAAGGATCCGGAGTCTTGAACGATGTGAGATCCAGAAGTCCCTCGTCCACAATTGCCAATGTGTACGTCATTGGCTTGCCGCTCTTCTCCTTGACCTTGATCTTGAACTCTTCCTGAGGACGGAGCACATCCGGCATCGTGATGACCGGCTCAAGGTGCGATTCCTTGTCGTTGACCAGAACCGGCCGCACTCCATAGAGCCTGATCGGCAGGTCGTTGTCGGCTCTTTCGTGCGGCTGCACAAGGGTGATGTGGATGTAGAAGTTCGGAGCCATCTCCGGAGTCACCTTGAATGAATATGCCACATCGCCCTCGCCGGAAGTCTTCACCCATTCCCGCGCGATGACCTTCCTTGAGTTCTCCAGCGAGACGAGCGCCTGTCCCTTTGACGCCGCAGGAATATAAACGGTCACCTTCTCGCCGACCTCGTAGGATTCCTTGTCGGTCGTGAACGACAGCATAGTCAAAGCGTCAGGGTCAGTCTTGGATGACCTGCCCCTGTAGGCCGGCCAGTCCACATAGACGACATCTCCGGCCGTGTGTCCGCTTTCGGTGTCAGTCACAAGCACAAGATAGCGTCCCCATTCCGGATAATCCACCCTGAACGGAACGGATCCATCTCCATTAGCTGATTTGATTGTACCTGAGGCTATTATATTAGCGGACGGGCTGTTGACGTAGGAATCGAGGCTTTCGCTGCGGCTTTCCCACCACCAGCTCCATTTCATCTTGTAGATTGTGTACTTCAGATTATGACCGCCAACCTTCGCGCCGTTCTTGTCCACGACGGCGATGTTGACGCTGTAGTCCTTGTCAGTCTCCAGATAATGGTCGTTTCCCTCTTTCGGAACCTTCACTCCGACGTATGATGAATATGGTGAATATGGTACTGACAGCGAGCTGAAACTTACATCTCCGCCCTGTTCCTCGACAGTGGTCAAAATGTCAGCCCGCAGCATTCCCGGAGCGTTCTCAGCTGACGGCATCGTTACGTTCAGTCTGGCCTGGCCGTTAGTGTTCAGCCTTGTGTCCACCAGTTGATGCTCGCTTTCGCTGAATTCCGACAGCGGGCTGGTGAAGTTGTAACCTTCAAATCCCTTGAATGTGGAAGCTCCTTGTCGCAGTGTCATATTCACTTTCGCCACAAGTCCCGCCGCAGGAGGGCCTGTCAGCCAGTCCGCCGACACGCAGACAGGAACATTCCGTCCTCCGTCAATTGTCTTGCCTTCAAGATCATTCTTGATCTTCAGTCTGTTAGGCTTGATGCTTTCAATCCTGAACGGCTTATGGAACGTGGCTCCGCCAATCTTGAAGTAAGCGTGCCATATTCCCGTAGGGTCCTCGCTCTTGGTAGGAATTGTGAAAGCGTAGAATCCGTTCTTGGCGTTCGTGTTGATCTGTTTTGTGTAGAATTGTCCCTGAGGCGTGTACAATTCCATCACGGCCGGATGGTTGTCAGGGATCCTGTTCTCTTTGTCTTCCAGGATCATCGTGACGAGCAGAGTGTCTCCCGGTCTCCAGACACCTCTCTCCCCATAGACAAATGCTTTCAGGCCTTTTTCCAGAACCGCGCCGCCGACATCGAACCTGCTGAGGGACTTCTGTTCGCCCTCGGTGACCTTCAGGTAACTGGTCGCTCCGCCCCTCTTGGCCACAACCACGAAAGGCTTTCCGGAAAGCTGCACTTCTGCCATTCCGTCAGTGCCGGTCTTGGCGTAGCCGATTTCCTTGAGCTGGTAACTATAGACGTAAAGCTCGGCGTTGAACACAGGAGTGGCCTCGATGATGTCGCTTACGCTGACCCAAAGGATGTCTCCGCCCGAGTACTTCGCGATCACTCCAAGGTTGGATGTCAGCAGGTTGATGGCAGGGAACCTGTCGTCCTCCATATAGTATGTAGGCTTGAGAGGATTGTCCCTGTCTTTCCAGTTGTACTCCTCCCAGTCATAGAAACCGTCATAATAATAAGGTGACGGAGTGTCCCATTCGTCATTGTCCCTGTCCGTGATGTTCTCGGCGGAGATGTTCACCATCTTGTCGGACGGAGTGCCGCTCTTGAATGAATCGCTCTTGCCATAGACTGAATATTCCTGCTTGAAAGAGATCCTGATGCGGTAGATCGCTCCCGGCTCCTGCCTGAACAGCCCGGAAAGATCCACCGAGTAGTCCTGCCATTTGTGCAGGTTCTTGGACGGGTCGGAGTCCAGACGCACGCAACGCTTATAGACAAGCCGTCCGCATCTGCGCAGGGAATTGTCGCCGGATAGGTTGTTGTCTTGCAGGAACATCAGCACGTTGTCCTCGTAGATTTGGATGACTCTGATGTCCACCGCGTTGAGGTTCACTGCCTTGAACGGGAGAATCAGCTCCTTGGAATTCGGCAGTATGTTGCCGGTCACCGGAATCTCGACCGCCGGCTTGACCTCTGTAGAAGAGAACTTCTTTGAATATTCATCTCCGAGCCTAGTGCCGTCATAACCGCTTACCGCACCGGAAATCTTGAGCGTAAGAGGCTGATCCTCCGGATTCTCGTAGAACACCTTGACGTGTGCGTTCTCTGTCTGAATATAACTGCGTCCCACACCTTCCAGTGTGAACAGGCCAGAGTTGTCGCTTACATCAGCCAAGGCCTCGGTGAAATATATGTCGATGTACGGATCGTCCGCCTCCACCCTTTCGGCGCTGAGTACCTTGAAGTCGTTCATCGCAGGGATCTTGATTTCCAACCTGGAGTCCGTCACGAATCCGGTATCCCCGGCTTTAAGGCTGATTTTCAACGTCCTGTCTTTTGTGTCCCTTGACAGGCCGATGATCTCGAAATGGTAGTCGAGCGGATCCGTGCCGGCCGTGACATTTACCTCCGCGTTTTTCTCCGGGTAATCATATTCAAGCATCTTCTGAACCTTTTCCAGAGGAAGCTCTTCCGTCAGGGAGATCGTGCCTTCGATGCTGGCTTTGTCAGGAGAGGCCGCAGTGATTGTGATCTCATTCATCGAGAGCACGGCTTCCTTTATGGCCACAAGGAACTTGAACGAGAATTTCTTGAACTTCCGGCTGCCGACTTTCTGAATCTTGTCCAACCGTAGCTTCCCTGTGTAGGACTGGCCCGGTTTGAGGGCACCTGTCTCGGGAATGAATTCTATCATACTGTGTGACAGCCACCTGGCCGTTCCCTTTACGGATGGCGTGAACGTTAATATCCCATCTTTGAGATCGGTCCCGGCCGTGGCCTCCGGGATGTCTGAGGCAAGCTCCACACGGATTGTGGATTTGTCGGAGATGACTCCTCCCGTGTATGCCTTGATGAATGTGGCGAATTCGGTGCTTTGTCCCTTGCTCTTGCCGAAGCGGCTGCAGGAAGAGTTGGTTAGGATAAGAAGTATGGCCATTGACAGAATGGCGAAGACGTTTTTTGTCGAAATCCTAAAGTTCATATACCTTAATATATATTATAGGTGTGATCGGTTGTTCTTATCGGAAGACACAAGCCTTTATTCACAAAGGCGCTATCGTACTCCGATGACATCAAATTTAGGAATTCTTTTCGGTATATTCAATATCCTGCCATAATTTGCGCCCGTGTGACAATTTGTCAGCATTGCGGCGGTGGCACAGCCTTTGATTTTCTTCCAGCGTCTCCGGAGTGAGCCGGAGCGTAGATTTAATAATATTTAAAAACTTTATATTATGATCAAACCATTGGCAGACAGAGTCTTGGTTGAGCCTAAGGAGGCTGAGACAAAGACAGCTTCAGGTCTTTATATTCCTGACACAGCAAAAGAGAAACCTCAGGAGGGCAAAGTGATCGCCGCAGGTCCTGGCAAAAAGGACGAACCTATGGAGGTCAAGGTAGGTGACGAGGTCATCTATGGCAAGTACGCCGGCACAGAGGTTACGGTTGAGGGAAAGAAATATCTTATCGTGAAGCAGTCAGACATTCTGGCTATTCTGTAATTAATAATAGGAGGAAAACATTATGGCTAAAGAAATAAAATTCGATGTGGATGTCCGCTCAAAGATGAAGGAAGGAGCTGACGCTCTTGCGG
>CAVKYA010000079.1:0-5385 GCA_963660255.1 Bacteroidaceae bacterium
GCTACAAAAAGAACAAAGAATTTATGAATATGAACAAGTACATTGTCAAAATCTCAACATTGGTCACCATGGCTCTTGTGCCTGTGGCGATGAATGCCCAGCAGACGTTGACGCTGGAGCAGTGCCGCGAGATGGCGGTCGAGAACAACAAGACCTTGAAACAGGCTGAGACAAAGATTGAGATGGCGGGCTATGACCGCAAGATAGCGTTCGCCAATTATCTTCCGAATGTCTCGGCGACAGGCGCGTACATCTACAACGCCAATGACATCGCCCTTGTCAGCGACGCGACATCCCAGAAACTTCAGAACATGGGTACTTTGATCCATTCTCAGGCTCAGAGTTTCGCCCAGGATCTGATGACAGCCATCAAATCCAATCCTGCGGCGGCTCTTGAGTACGCCAACAGCCCGATGTGGCAGACTGTCCTCGGGGCTTTGTCGCAGACGGATATGTCACAGACCATCAACGCATTGGGGAAAGAGATTGACGATGCTTTCCATCCTGATCTGCATAACATATTCGCAGGTGCGGTGACGGTTCAGCAACCTGTTTTTATGGGCGGTAAGATCATCGCTGCCAACCATATTGCCAAATTGGCGGAGGAACTGTCGAAGACCCAGTACGATCAGCAGTACCAGCAGGTTATCGTGGATGTGGATCAGGCATATTGGCAGATCGTCTCCATCGCGAACAAGAAGAAGTTGGCCGACGCTTACGCTGACCTTCTTCATAAGATGGAGCACGATGTGGCTCTTTCCGTTCAGGAAGGTGTCGCCACGGAGTCGGACGCGCTCCAGATCAAGGTGAAAGCGAACGAGGCGGATATGCTCAAGACCAAATCTGACAATGGCTTGACCCTTGCCAAGATGCTCCTTTGCAAGCAGATAGGCCTTGACCTCAATACTGAGATCATTCTTGCCGACGAGACCCTCTCTGACATTCCTGTTCCTCAGATGGGTGCTGACAAAGATCTTGACCAGATTTATGCCGACAGGCCGGAGACAAAGAGCCTTGAGCTTGCCTCCAAGATCTATGACGGAAAGGTTAGGGTCGCAAGAGCCGATATGATGCCTAAGGTGGCGTTGATGGCGGGATATTCAGTGACCAACCCTAATCTTAAGAATGGATTTGAGAAAGACTGGGGCGGATTCTTCAACGCCGGCGTGATGGTGAATATTCCTATATTCCACGGCTTCGAGGCTCTGAGCAAGACCCGTAAGGCAAAGGCTGAGGCAACGCTCTACAGGACGCAGCTTGAAGACGCCAAGAACCTCATCAATCTTCAGGTCACCCAGCTTCGCAAGCAGGAGGGAGAGGCGTTCGAGAAACTTACGATGGCTCAGAACAACCTTGCGAGCGCAGAGGAGAACCTCCGCACCGCCACAATCGGCTTCGAGGAAGGCGTGATCGAGACCAACACCGCCCTTGCCGCCCAGACCGCCTGGCTCAAGGCTCACTCTGAATATATCGATGCGGGAATCGAACTCCAGATGCTTGCCGCGAACCTCAACAAGGCCGAAGGCAACAGCCACGCCCAGACAAAATAAGCGTTAAGAATAGGTTGGTAATCTTTAAAGGATAATAATAAAAAACAAAGAATATTATGGAAAAGGAAAAGAAAAGCTACAATCTTGTGATTGGCATTGTGGCGCTTATCGTGATCATCCTTCTGATCGCCGTCATCGGCTACTTCGTCTCAAAACCAAAACCTCTGGTAATCCAGGGTGAGGCAGAGGCCAGTGAATATAGGGTTTCAGGCAAGGTTCCTGGCAGAATCGAGGAGATGTATGTCAAGGAGGGTCAGATGGTACACAAAGGTGACACCGTGGCGTTCATCGACTCTCCTGAGGTCCGCGCTAAACTCGCTCAGGCCAACGCTGTTAAGGCTGCGGCGAGCGCACAGAGCAGGAAGGCTCAGAATGGTGCCCGCAAGGAGCAGATAGCCGGAGCCTATGAGCTTTACCAGCAGGCTATTGTGCAGGAGGACGTGATGAAGAAGTCTTTCGAGAGGATTCAGAAACTTTACGACCAGAAAGTCATCGCCGCTCAGAAATACGATGAGGTCAAGGCAAAGTACGATGCCGCTGTCGCCCAGACAAAGGCCGCCAAGAGCCAGTATGATATGGCAGTAAACGGAGCCCGTGCCGAGGACAAGGCTGCAGCTCAGGCCCTTGTAGAGCAGGCAAACGGCGCTTTGATGGAGGTCGAGTCCTATCTCGGCGAACTTTATCTGACCGCTCCGTCAGACGGAATCATCTCCGCCATATTCCCGAAAGTCGGTGAATTGGTCGGTCAGGGCGCTCCGGTCGCCAGTGTGACGGATTTGAACGACATCTGGTTCACATTCAATGTGCGTGAGGACTATCTTCACGGTATGAAACAGGGGGACAAGATCACTGTGATCATCCCGGCCCTTGACGGTAAGGAGGTTCCGGCCACAGTCAACTATGTCGCTGTCCGTGAGTCCTATGCCACTTGGAAGGCTACGAAGGAGACCGGAATGTACGATGCCAAGACCTTCGAGGTCAGAGCCGTTCCGGACGTGAAGGTTGACGGCATCCGCCCGGGAATGTCCGCTATCGTAAAATAATCAGAAATAATTCATTAATATTTTGTTATGAGTAATTGGCAGAGAATAATCGCAGTGGCCCGCCGCGAACTCAGGATCATCAGGCAACGCCCGATCTACCTTCTGGGTTCCGTAGGTGTGATCGCCTTCTGCGCCATATTCTTCCTGACATTTCTGAGGGACGGTCTGCCAAGTGACATTCCTATCGGTCTGGTGGACTACGACTATTCGTCAACCTCCAGAAATTTCAGCCAGCAGCTGGACGCTACCCAGTTGGGCAAGGTTGTCCACTACGATTCGTTCGCGGCGGCGAGGGAGGATATGAACAGAGGAAAGATCTCCGCTGTCTGCGTCATCCCGACCGGAATGAACGATGACATCCAGGCGAACCGCCAGCCTAAGATCACATTCTACGTCAACGGCTTGTACTTCGTTAGCGGTGCGCTGGTCTGGAAGGATCTGCTGACGATGGTCAACCTGACCAACGGTGCCGTGCAGAGACAGGCGTTCAGAGCCAGAGGCTACAATGACGCCCAGATTATGGGTATGATACGACCGATTGACATCGATCTGCACCAGATCGGCAATGTCACTACCAACTACAGCTACTACCTCACGAGCGTCCTGCTCCCGGGTGTGCTGGAAATGATCGTGATCATCATCCTGATATATTCATTGGGAGCTGAGCTTAAATATGGCACTTCCAGACACTTGCTCCAGACATCGGGTAACTCGATCGTCTCGGCGTTGGCTGGCAAACTGCTTGTGTGGACACTGACGTTCTCGGCGATCGGCCTGATCCTGATCATGGTTTTGTACCATAGGTTGCACTTCCCGTTGGCCGGTTCGATCTGGAACATGTTCATCGGAATATTCTTGATGGTCTTAGCGAGCGAGGCAATCGCCATATTCATCATCGAGATGCTGCCTGTGCCGAGGTTGGCGCTGAGTATCGGCGCGCTTTACAGTGTGCTTGGTTTCTCACTTTCGGGTTTCACACTCCCGATTGAGGCGATGCCTCCTTATATTCAAGGACTTGCCGCTGCGTTCCCTCTCAGGCACTACTATGAGTTCTATGTTCAGGAAGCTATCTTCGGCGCCGGATTCGCCGGATGGTGGAAGCAGGCGGTCTATCTGCTGCTCTTCATCTTCGTTCCGCTTATCGGATTGACCCGTTTGAAGAAGGCTTACATCCATCAGAATTTCCCTAAAGACTAAGGCAATGAAAACATCATACGCAAAGACTTGGATCAAAGACTTTTGGGGCATATTCTGCCACGAGTTCCGTCAGATTTTCTCGGACAGCGGCGTGCTGCTGATCTTTCTGGTCGCCGGACTGGCCTATCCTCTTCTGTACAATGTCGTCTATCTCAACGGAATCCTTTCCGACACTCCGATAGCCATTGTGGACAATGCGGACTGCCCTGAAAGCCACCGCTTCATAAGGGAGATTGACGCGACAAGGGAAGTCGAGGTCGCGGCTAAATGTGTGAATATGGCCGAGGCGGAAAAGATGATGCAGGAACGCAAGGTCAACGGCATCCTCTATTTCCCATCCGATTTCGGAGAGAAACTGGCTCGGAACGAGACATCGGTCGTGTCCCTTTACACGGATATGAGCAGTTTCTTGTACTACAAGAACGCTCTGATGGCCACCAATTTCGTGATGCTTCACGAGATCGGGCAGATCCAGATGGAGAGATATTCAATGTTGGGAATGACGGAACAGTCCGCCTCCCAGACCGTGAAACCTGTCGGCTATGAGGACAACAACCCTTACAATAGGGCTTCGAGCTACAGTTTCTTCCTGATCTCCGCCATCCTGATGATAATCATCCAGCAAACGCTGTTCTATGGAATGTCGCTGCTGGTGGGAACGGCAAGGGAGAGGAATCGCAGTTTCGCGTCGCTTCCGGACAGGCTTGAAGGTCACGGTGTAGGACGTGTGGTGATGGGGCGTGGAGGTGCCTACTGGCTGCTGTACCTCGCCGTGGGAATGTACATCGCATTCATCGTCCCGGCCATATTCGGAATCCCTCAAAGAGGTGAGTTCCACGACGTTCTGGCTCTGTTGGTGTTCTTCATCACAGACTGTGTGTTCTTCAGTATGACTTGGAGCACATTGATCACCAGAAGGGAATCCGTGTTCGTGCTGTTCCTCGCGATGTCGCCTGTGGCACTGTTCCTGACAGGTTGCTCTTGGCCGACGGTGGCGTTCCCGGGATTCTGGAAAGTGTTCTCTTACATATTCCCGTCCACATTCGGCGCGCAGGGATTCATCAACCTCAGCACTGCCGGTGGAGATATGGGTGCGGCTGACGTGCAGATGAAAGCGATGATCGTGCAGACCATTGTTTACTTCTTCCTTGCCTGTGCCGCGATCTATCTTGAGAACTGGGTTCTGCGTCATAAGGAGGCTCTGATCGAAAAACGTGACCGTTTGGAAAAACGTGTCGGAATCGACCGCGCGGAAGATGCTAAGATCATCGCCGGGGAATAGATTTCTGAATTGATAATGAAAAGAGGACAGCTAAAAATCTTAGTCGTCCTCTTTTGTGTTGAGACTTAAGCAGACATATACTGCCTCCGGTGGTCCTCCCCACTTCGGGAGCCAAAGCCACCTACGGCAGTATATGTCTGCTTTTATTACTCACCTACGTGGAACGCCACGCGGAGCTCCTCGATCTCCTCGTCGGTGATCGGGTTCAGTTTGCCGAGCGGAGCCGCAAGGATCAGCGAGCGGGCACTGAAATCAGCTACCTCCAGACGGTCGAACGTGTTGATGAGCTGGTCACCCGTCACAACGACGGAAT
>CAVKYA010000079.1:6227-9481 GCA_963660255.1 Bacteroidaceae bacterium
TGGGCGTGGATCACAGAATGAATATGCGGGTTCATCTTGTAGATGGCCTTGTGGAACGGGTACTCGGAAGAAGGTCTGTGAGGGCCTATGATTGTCCCGTCGGCCTTCACGCACATGATGTCCGCCGGAGTCAGCGAACCCTTGTCAATCGCCGCCGGGGTGATCCACATGTCTCCGTTCTCGTCCATGATGGAGAGGTTTCCGCCGGAGGTGGTTGTCATCTCGCTGCGATAGATCCTGCCGATGATGATTGCGATCTGCTCGGCCGGATGCATCAGATTTACGTCAAGTTGTTTCATAATATTAATTAATTGTGGAAACCGCCTCGGTTCTTTCGACAGCAAGGCGGCTTCGCGGATTTACATTTAAGCCAGCATTACCTGACCGCCCGTCACAGGAATCGCCTGTCCCGTCTCTCCGGTCTGGTCGATGGCGTAGAGGATGGCCTTGCAGACATCCACCGGGTTGCAACCCTTGCGCATCGGCACCTGTGCAAGGTAGTAGTCCTTCACGTCCTGTACGGTCTTCGCTCCCGGAACCTTTCCTGCGTTGAGATACTGGATGAACAGTCCGTTCTCGGGATTGCTCCAAAGTGGGCCGTCGTAGTAGTTGCCTGGGCATATACTATTGACTTTCACCCTGTAAGGAGCGAGATCAAGGGCGAAGGACTGGGTTAAGCCTATTCCTCCGAACTTGCCGCCGGCGTAGGCGAAATTGGCCTTGCTGCCGCGCAGGCCGCTCTTGCTGTTGACCTGGATGATGTCGGCGAAATATTCAGGATCATACTTGGTTTCGATCTTCATTATGTGTGAGGCGACTTTCGCGCAGAAGAAGTAGGCCTCGTAGTTGATCTTGGTGACGAACTCGAAGTTCTCCGGAGTCATTACGTCCAATCCACCGGCGCGGACCACCCCGGCATTGCTGACAAACGCGTCAAGCGCGCCGAAGTTCATAATCGTCTCCTTCATCAGGTTCTGGAGGCTCGCCATGTCAGCGACATTTGTCTTTACGAATATGGCCTTGTTGGCTCCGGCCTTCTCATTGAAGCTGGCGGCGGTCTTCTCGCCGGTCGCCTCGTTGAGGTCGGCCACCACGATATTGGCTCCCTGCGCCATCAGCTCACGGGCGATGCCCTCTCCGAATCCCTGGGCGGCTCCGGTCACGATGATCGTGCGGCCTTCCACACGGCCTTTGGATGCGCTTGAGGCCACCTTGCGGCGGTAGTTCTCCACCTCCCAGTTGTCGATGAAGTCGATCCAGGCCTGTTCCATCGGATGCTCTCCGCCGAAACTCTGGGCGTAGAACGCTACCTTCATCGCATCGGTGAACACGTCGGTGATGATCTGGGCATTCTTGGAGTTGTCGCCAACTGCGATAAGGCCGATTCCTTTGATCAGCAGAACCTTAGGTGTGTAGCCTCTCTCGCTGACAAAAGCCTCGATCTTCTCCTCCGTCTGCTTCAGAATCTCCTCGTCAGAATCAGCATCAATGAATATGTATGCGCTCTTGCAGTACACGATGATGTCCGGCGTGAATGGCTTAGCAATCTTGTCGAAACCGGATTTGCCGGGACAAGCAGTCGCTTCGAAGGTTGGAGAACTTTGCCGAACCACAGGCTCAGTCGCTTCGACAGGCTCAGCGACCGGCTGTTGATCGGTCACTGAGCTTGTCGAAGTGACCAGGCCTGTCGAAGTGGCCGAACAACCGTCAACGAAGAAATCCACGAGTGCGTTCTTCGTGACTTTCAGCGTCTTGTAGCCCTTGCCGGAGCGCGAGAGCATCTGCCGGATCGCCGGAACGACATCCGTAACCGTCTCTGAAACATCCGTGTCACCCTCAGGGAGCGCGGCAACCTTAGCTTCAAGCTTTCCAAGGACTTCTGAATATATTCCCTCAATCTCCGCCGTGGTGTCCCCGCCCACGAATATTCCGTGGTTCTGGAGGAATATCACCTGCGGCTCCTTGCCGTTGGCGGTCTTGTAGGCCTTGATCCGATCATATACTTTTTTGAAAAGCGTGTAGCCAGGGTCGGTATATTCAATGTAAAGAGCCTCCGGGAAGAGTTCCTTGCAGGCCGCCTCGGCGTTCACCGAGCACATCAGGCCGTTGACAAGGGTAGGGTGGAGGTGAACCACGAAGGCGAATCCGATGCAGTTGTGCAGGGATGTCTCCACGGACGGCCTTCTGTCCTTTGTTATGCAGGCCGCGCCAAGGTCGTTCTTGACTTGTTCCTCGCGTATCGCCGTGTCTGAATTGTAAGCCTTTTCGCCCATCTCGTTCAGAAGGGCTCTGTCAAGGACGGCGAACCCGTCTTCCGTTATGGTCGCAAGGGCGTGGCCGCTGGCCTTGACCCAAAGTTTATCTTCATTTTTGTAGGAAGTGTTTCCACCTCCTGCGATCACGAATCTGGAGTCCTGTCCGAACTTCCGGGAAATCGCGATAAGGTCTTCAATCTGTTTCATATCCGTGTATCAGTTATGTGTTCTGTTTTGCTGAGCCGGCATATTCCTAAATGGCTAAGGTCTTGCGGATCAGTTCGTCTCCGGCTTCGATTGAGTCAAGCCCCGCCTGATGGGCCGCCACCGCGCACGCTCCCCGGTAGTTGGTCTCGCGCAGCTTCTCGCTGAGCCCTTCGGCGTTGTCGCGGGTGCGCAGACGGATCGGCTCCAGCGCAGGTGTGTTGTGTTCAGAGCCGAAAGTGACGATGAAGCCCTCGTCCTGAAGGTAACCGGAATATTCCTCAAGCACGGCCGTCGTGTTGCGTGTCGTGATGAATTCCACTGATTTGATTCCACGTTTTTTCAGTGTGTCGGCGGCTTTCTGGAGGTCGCCCTCAAAGTCGGTGAAATTGCCCTTCGCGTCATCGGCGAGGAACGGATAGGTCGGGATTCCGCCGGCGGCCTTGATGATCTGGCAGACGGTCTCCATCGGCAGGAACGCCTTAGGGTCCTCCGGCACGAACGCCGCGCCTCCGGCCTTGAGCAGTTTGCTTCTGATCTCGTTCTCCACCGCCGCCTCGTTGTCCGGTGCGGATTTCAACGGCTGCCCTCCGAAGATTCTTTCGTAGAGGGCGAGCCTGTCCTCTACCTTGCCGGCCTTGGCGTCAACCGCCATCCTGAGAGCCTTGGCAAGATGGCGCTCACGCACCGATCCTCTGGTAAGATCCTTGACAACCTGCTTGAAATCAATGCTGAACCCAGCCTTGACCGCATCCAGATGGGCGTTCAGTTTGGCGCACATCCTCTCGACTTGGG
>CAVKYA010000080.1:0-9374 GCA_963660255.1 Bacteroidaceae bacterium
AAGGAGGATAGCGGTGCTATCTGACTGAAGAAGCGGGAAGAAGATGAAGATTTTTCAACTCAAAGAACATTTCAAAAAAAGCAAAACAGATTCTTACTATATTTGCAACCATAAAAGCATAATATGGTGAAAGACAGAAAGCTATTGAGCGTTGAAATGGGCAGAGTGTCACCCGGGGAATATAAGGAACTCCCTCAGATCGGGGTGGTTGTGGTGCTGGACAACATCCGCAGCGCGCACAATGTTGGGTCGGCGTTCCGCACTTGCGACTCATTCAAAATAGACAAACTTTGGCTTTGCGGAATATGCGCGGTCCCACCGTCGGCCGAGATCCACAAGTCGGCTCTCGGCGCGGAGGACAGTGTTCCTTGGGAGCATTCAGACAGCACAATGGATGTGGTGGACCGTTTGCGCTCAGAAGGTTACACAATCGTCAGCGTCGAGCAGACTGTCAATTCCGTCAGTCTGGAGGATTTCAGACCTGATTTCGCAGGAGGAAAAAAATATGCATTGATATTCGGAAACGAGGTGGACGGCGTTGACCAGAATGTGGTGGACGCTTCGGATATGTCCCTGGAAATCCCGCAGTTCGGCACCAAGCACTCCCTTAACGTCTCCGTCTCCGTCGGGGTTATCCTCTGGCATTTCACGCTCGCGCGGTTGATGAATAAGTAGCTGTTTGGCTATTGTCGGCTCAGTCGCTTCGACAAGCTCAGCGACCGTAATGCCTCGGTCACTGAGCCTGTCGAAGTGACTGAGCTTGTCGAAGCATCTAAGCGAAATGATGAATATGTGTGAAAACAAGATAGCCGACCAGATGGCCGGCTATCTTTTATATAGAATAATCCATTAATAATTCGGACCTTCTCCGTAGTTAGGAGCACCCTTGTCGTACCAGACACGCTCTGAGTTCAGAAGGGCAGGGGACTGACCGTCGGAGGTTGTGAATCCCTCTTCGCTGTAGGCCGCGAGCTTATTCTCACGCATCGTGTCATTCTTCTCTGGCTCCGTGACATAGAAGCGGCGAGGAATCTGCGCGTTCGGAAGGATCTCGACCCAAGGGATGAGCGAGCTGCCTACCTTAGGGACACCAGAGCGGCGGACTGTCACGAACTGGTCGATAGGCTCGTACATAAAGTGGAGATATTCCTGGATGTAGATCTTCTCAAGGTCATCGGCCTTGTTGCCGGTGAGCTGGTACTCAGGATGCGCGAGCATCGCAGAGATCATAGAGTTCAACTCGTCGTTGTTCTCGAAGGCGATCGGCTTCTCAAACTCGTCGTAGCAGCGATCCTGGTTGTAGTAAGGGATCTTGTTGAGGATGGCGAGCCTGTTATATTCTTGGACAGAAGCCGTAAGGCCGGTCTGGAAGTAGTCGCTCGCGGACTTAGGAAGGCTTGCGCCGAGGGTCTTGAACTCGGCGAGGTAGAAGTTGACCTCTCCGCCGGAAAGGGTCATTCCGTACCACGGAACGTCCTCTGTGTCGGTCTTCGTCACGCCAGGCCTTGTCGGGTAGGTGAAGTCCACGCGGCCTCTGACAAGCTCTTCGTTGAAATAGGAGCGAGGGCTGTAGGTCTTCTCGTTCCCATCGATGTTGACCTTCCACTTGTTGGAATCGAAGTAGTTGTTCTCCTTGGTGTACTCAGGGTTGTCGGAGATCTGAAGTCCGACAGGGCATCCTACGTAGCGTACCCACGGCTCACCCTCTCCCTTCCAGCTTACGAACCTCTTGAGTCCGTTGGCATCGGTGGTGTAGTTGATGTTGTCGAGGATGTACTTAGGAATCTCAGGGGATGTCGTACCGGCGTCCTCGGCGTTTTTCTGAGCCTCGAAGAACGCGTTGATGACATCGGAGTTGAAATGGTTCTTGGTGAACATCACAAGCATACGAGGATCCCTGTTCCTCTTCATAAAGTCAACGACGTTCTTGCTGGCGGAGCCAAGGCTCACGCTGTTGCCGGTCTGGTAAACATAGTCCGCGTTGCCGCTTCCGACGAGTCCCTTATTGTAGATGAAGGAGTCACCGGCGCCCATCACGTATTCGTCATTTCCTCCGACTTCGGCGGCGATCTTCAGAGCCTGCGCCTTGTCCTGGTGGAGAAGACGGACGGCGATCTTGAGTTTCAGACCGTTGGCGAACTTGATCCACTTGGAGACATCACCGCCATAGACGAAGTCATTGTTTCCCAGTGAGATCTGGTCTTTGGCTGTGGTCAATGTGCTGATCGCGGAGTTGAGTTCGGAGAGCCAGGTGTCAAACAGTTTCTGCTGGTTGTCGTAAGCCGGGGTCAGAGTTCCGCCGTAGCGTGCCTTTGCGGCCTCGGTGTACGGCATCGAGCCATAGACATCGGTGTCGAATATTCCCAGATAGACCACAAGTGTGGAGATGATCGCCTGGATGTTCTGGTACTTCGCCGCGTCCTCCTCGCTCATTCTGGAGACGAGGTCGTCGATCTCGCGCTTGTACCTGAGCACGGCGATGGCCTGCGAGCCGCAGCCGCCGGTCTCGGTGATGAGGTTGAACCGGTCTGTGTAGCTTCCCGGGATGAACGACTGCACGAAGGTTGAGGTGTAGTTGCCGTTGTAGAACCAGAGCACGTAGTCCGCCGGCTGGAACTGGAGGTAGCCGTGAGTGAACAGGGACAGGACGTTGCCGGTACCCACGGTTGACGGGTCAGTGTTGATCTCGGCATACTTGTCCTTGTCGCATCCCGTGAGGACCGCCAGTGAAAGGATGCCCACTGATAGTGTCTTGAGCAATATGTTTTTCATGATGTGTGATTCTTTAAGTTGAAACATGCGGTCTGTCTTTAGAATGTGATGTTTACAGTGAACAGGTAGTTGGCCGTGTAAGGGCTGTAGGAACGCATACGGAAGTTGGATGATCCGGTTCCGCGGACAGACTCAGGGTTCTCGTGGTTAGGAGCCGTGTTGAGCAGGTAGCCGAGGTTGCGTCCGGTCAGGCTGACGGTCATCGCCTCCGCCTTGATCGCGTTGGCGATGTAGGAAGGAAGCTTGTAGCCGATGGTCACCTCACGCAGGGCGATGTAGTTGAGTTTCTTCACCCAGTCATCGTTGACCGTTCCGTTGCCCCAGCTGTTGTCCCAATATGCGGAGGTGCTGAGATGCGCCGGCTCGACGATGCCTTTCTCGTAGGCTTCCTGATAGGTCATTCCACCGACATCGACAGATCCGTTGATGTTCTGTACTGTGGTTCCTGGAGCGAAGACTCCCTCAGGAATATAACCATCATAGAAAGTCTGTCCCATAGTGTCGTTGTACAGTGTGCTCGTCCACTCGATACCCTTGCGGTATTTCATTGAGGTTCCGGAGAATCCGTAGGCGAGGGCGTACCTTGAGTTGTAGGAGGCGATGTAGCCGCCGAACCTTGCGTCAAGGAGGACTCTGAGGGACAGGTTCTTGTACCTCAGCGAGGTGCTGATGGAACCGAGGAAGTCAGGAACCATTGAGCCAAGTTCGGTGACAGTGCCTTCTCTCTTGAATATGGTGGTGTGCCAGCTGTTTGACCACTGGAGAATAGGAAGTCCCGTGTCCTTGTCGAGAGCCTTCTTGGAGTCGGTCATAAGGAGACCATAGCTTCCGCCCACCTTCGCTACGGACGCGATGCGGTAGTTACCGTAGTCCGCGGCTCCGTCAAGGACGATGTAGTTGGTCACGTCCGGATGCAGAGAGACGATCTTGTTGTCGTTGCGGGTGTAGGTGAAGTCCACGTCCCAGCGCCAGTCCTTTGTCTCCACCGGAACGGTGTGCAGGGTGATCTCGAATCCCTTGTTCTGGATGTTACCGGCGTTGATCAGCTCGGAGTTGATTCCGGACTCCGCGGGAACAGAGATCTCCATAATCTGGTCGGTTGTGTTCTCCTTATAGTAGGTGAGGTCAAGACCGAGTCTGTTGTTGAAGAACCTCCAGTCGATGCCGACTTCCCAGGAGTTCTTTCTCTCCGGCTTGAGGTTGTTGCTCTTGGCGGTCGTAGGGATCTCAAGGCTGCTGAGCTTTCCGCTGGCGATCGTTGACTGGTAGAGGGAATATCCCGAGTTCACATAGTAAGGGGATGTGTCGTTGCCGACCTGGGCCCAGGAAGCCCTGAACTTGAGGAAGTCGATCCAGGAAGGAAGCTTGCCCGCGAATGTCTCGCTGGCGATCCAGGAACCGGACACTGACGGGTAGAAATACGAATAGTGTCCCGTGCCGTTGGTATAGACCAGTGACGATGACCAGTCGTTTCTTCCGGTCACGTCAAGGTAGATCTGATCCTTCCAGCTGAATCCGGCGGCGGCCACGACAGAGGTGATCCTCTTTGTGTCGAAGACATAGCCTGAGAATCCTGCCTGATCCTTTGAGTTGCCGATGAAGTACTGAAGAGGAATGTTGAATCCTCCGTTCGTCCATTCGCCGTTGTACTGGGCTCTCTGGTCGAAATATTCACCACGCACAAAGCCGTGAACCTCGAAGTCGTCGCTGAACTGTTTGTTGAAATGTGCTCCGTAGTAGGCGTTCTTCTGCTCTGTGAGGGTGTTGCTCAGAGCATAGTAACCGCCTTCGTTGGCGTAGCCGGAACCAGGATTCTTGATCTCGTTGCGGACCATATAGTAGTTCATATTACCGCCGGCCTTGAGCGAGAGCCAAGGCAACACATCGTAGGTGAGGTCAACCGTAGGACGGATTGTCGTCTCCTTCTGCTCGCGGTTGTTCTCGTAGATGCTCCACCAGAGCCCCTTTCCAGGAACATTCCTGTAAAGATCTCCGTAGCTTCCCGAAGCGAGTCCGCCGTGGGTTCCTTTGTAAAGATGCTTGTAGCGGTTGACATCATATTCAGCAGGGAACTCGCCCTGGGCGAAATATTCACCGATGTTCCTCTGCGCGTTGCGAGGGGTTGAGGTCGTGAAGTTGAACGAGGCCTCGATCATCAGCTTGTCGGTGATCTTGTGGGATCCCTTGAGCAGGAACGAGAGTCGGTCGAAGGTATTCCTCGGAGTGGTTCCCTGGGCGTACTTGTAGGAACTTGAGGCGTAGAAAGAGGTCTTCTCGTTTCCTCCGGTGATGGACACGTTGGTGTTGGAGTTGACTCCGAGCCTGTAGGCGTCACGATAGCTGTTCGGGTAGGTCTCGAACTTGCCGATGGTTCCGTCGAACAACTCGACATCCTGACCTCTGAATGTGTCGATGTGAGGTCCCCAACCCATTCCGTAGTCGGCCTGTTGGATCATTGAATATACTCCGTCGGAGTTCCTTGAATAGGCTTTCATACCGTCGGACCATCTGTTGCCGGTCTCGTTGTACTCATCACCGTAGTAGATGTAGCCAGGAAAGTAACCCATCAGGTACTCGCTCTGGAGGTCCGGAGACTTGAACACGTGGTCGAAGCCGACGGTCTGGGAGACGGACACACCGATGCCACGCTTGCCCTTGCCGCTCTTTGTCGTGATGACAACGGCTCCGTTAAGTCCTCTGGAACCGTAAAGCGCGGTAGCCGCCGCACCCTTGAGCACGGTCAAAGACTCGAAATCGTCAGGGTTGAGGTTCTTGAGCTGGTTACCATAGTCGTTGATCTCGCTGTCCCAGTCGGCGTCTCCGGTGTTGGAGACCGCGTTGTCAAGGATCACACCGTCAATGACATAGATCGGCTGGTTGTTTTTGCTGAGGGTTGAGGCACCACGGATCTGGATCTTTGTGGAACCGAACATACCACCGTCAGACTGGTTGATCTCGACACCGGCCACTTTACCTTGAAGGGAGGCGACAGGGGAGACCGTGTTGGCTGTGAGGAGGTCTGTGGTGTTCACCTCTGTGGCTGCGTAGCCGAGCGCCTTGGCGTCCCTGCGGATTCCGAGGGCGGTCACGACCGTGCCTTCGAGGGCCGTTGAGTTCTCCGCGAGAACCACATTGATGACAGCCCTTCCGTTAACGGCGATGTTTTGGGTGTCATAGCCAAGAGAGGCGAACACGAGAGTCGCGTTGGCGGGGCAGGATATGGAGTAGTTTCCATCCAAGTCGGTGACAACCCCGTTTGTGGAACCTTGGACTTGGACTCCGGCGCTGATGACAGGCTGGCCGGCGGCATCCTTTACGGTACCCTTGACAGTGATGTTCTGTCCCCACACGGTCGTCGTGAAGAGAGCGAGGATTAGCGTCATCGCCACTCTTGACAAGAGCCGTGTCAGATTTGTTCTTGAATAATACATAGTGTTAATTGATGAAATTAATTAATAGGTGTATTAATATGTTGTTATCATTTTATTCGGGTTTGTCTGAATATCTTATACTTAAAACCTTGCAAATATAGAAATATATAATGAATTTCAAAACGGTTTTAAAAATTAGAACATTCTGTCGATGAGGAAGCGGAAGTTTTCTCGATTTTGTGAAGCTGTGATTATAATGTATTGACTTATAATGAATAATATAGCGTTTTGCTAATTTCATCAATTAACAAAACATCAAGCGCAAACGATTTCTTGGTATCGTTCACGCTATATCAAATTTTACTGAATATTTTTACTTCCCAACAAAGTCGCTTCGACAGGCTCAGCGACCAGGGACTCTCGCCCATCGAGATGTCAGTCGCTGAACCTATCGGCCGCTGAGCCCTGCCGAAGTGCCGGACCTGTCGGTCGCTGAGCTTGTCGAAGCGCCGAAGCGACCGGTGAATCAGTTTTCCAGCCAGACAAGAAAGTCATCGGCCTTGGAGCGGCTGACGGTAAGATCCGGGGCCGGACCGAGGTTGGAGGAAAGGTGAACCTTAGGAGTAACCCGAAGCCTTCCGCCGAGCAGTTTCGTCACGCATTCGACAGCATCCTTCGCGAATATGCAACTTCTTGAAATCCTGAAAAACCTCTCGGGATCAAGGTCGGTGATGAGCGAATCCATCGTTGAGTCAACAATATAGACCGCCCCGCCGTGCGTCACGACGTGGTTGTTCTTGTCCTCTGAATAAAAAAACGCGATCTCGTCTGTCTTCACCGGCACAATCCTGTCGTTGAACTGCACCAGATAACGCTCCTTGTACCCGTGTCCGGAATCCTTCCGCGAGATCGCACCAAGAATCTTCTCTACATCCAACTCTCCGGAAGAAAACTGCCGACACCTTTCCACGGCTCTTTTCAGAGCCGAGACATCTATCGGTTTGAGAAGGTAGTCAATCGAACCAGCCTCGAACGCCTTGACGGCATAGCTGTCGTAGGCCGTCGTCATCACCACGCGGGGCTTCACGGCCACCTGCCGGAAAATCTCAAAGCATTCTCCGTCAGAAAGTTCCACGTCCATAAATATCAAGTCAGCCTCATCGGGCTTCTCCTTGAGCCTGGCGACGGACTCGCTTACGGACGCGCATTCCCCGACAATCTCAATGTCCGGGAAATTGGTCTCCAACATCTTCTCAAGGCTCCTGCGGGCCATCATCTCATCTTCTATAATAAGGACTTTCATAAGAGCGGCAGCTTTACTGTGTAGAAATCGTCGGTACGGATGATCTCGATCCCTTTTCCGGAACGATCCCGGTACTGTTGACGTATGTAGTTGAGACCCAATCCGCTGGACTGAGCCCCGGTGATTTTCGGAATGAGGTTGTTCGTCACCGTCAGCGTCTCCCCGTCGGAAACGATGCTGACATTCAGCGGTCTGGAAGGCGAGACGGCGTTGTGCTTCGTGGCGTTCTCTATCAGGAGCTGCACGGAGCACGGGATCACGTGCCGGGACATATCCTCCGGCGTGATGCTGACCTCCACGTTGAACCCTTCCTGAAACCTTACCTTCAGCAAGTCCCGGTACATCTCGACGTAGGTCATCTCGTCCCGCAGCGTCACGATGCTTTCCTCCTCGTTACGAAGCATATAGCGGTATATTCCCGCCAATTTATGAATATATTCGCTCGCCTCCTTGTTCTGATTGTCCAGCACGAGGGCGTCCAAAATATTCAAGGAATTGAAAAGGAAGTGCGGGTTGACCTGCTGCTTGAGGTTGAGATACTGGAACTTGGCGAGGTCTGCGCGGTCCTTCTCCTTCTCGGCGTTGCGGCGTGCCGTGATGGCATATTCAATCATATAGATCACTGAATATATCAGCGCCTCGGCGATGAATGCGATCAAGGTGAGCTCAAGGAAGCTTTTTGCGGAGAAAGGTCTGTAGAAGTGGAAAGGCAGTCCGGAGCCGACCATCGTCGCCGATATGGCGGAGAGCCCCACCAAAAAGGACACCGTGGTGAGCACGTGGTTGGCAGTGGACTTCTTCCTGTACAAGTCCTTAGTCTGCTCCACAAAGAGTATCGTGAGGCAGACCATCACCAGCAGTATGAAAGAGTTGTCCACGAACGCCGAGACGGCCTTGAGGACGGAGCCTCCCTCGAACAAGGTGGAACTGAATATATAGATTATGATCCTGACAATCAGAATCATCGCTATCGCTATCGCAAGCCAGGTCATCTCGATGCCGCGCGTCTTAGGCTCGTTCCCGCTTCTGTCGGCGAAGTGCCTCATAAACAGTACCAGACCCCATCCCATCGCCTCGGTGGTCGTGAATGTCGCTATGGCTGGGGAGAGCAGCGGATGATCTATGAATATCCCGACGAGGGCGGCGATCCCGTTGCCGAGGACATAGCCGAGAATGTTCGCGATGATGATGACGATGGAGGAGAACTCCACGCTCTGCCGGTATCTCAGGCAGAGGATTACGGTCAGGACGATCGTCAGCGTCGTGAGGATCAGCTCGTCGCCAAGGTTCCACATCCTGCACAGCACGGCCGCCGCCACGTGGAGCAGCGCGAAGAAGTGGATTATGGAAGAGGTCCTCGGTTTCATCTTCATTGTGCGGTTATTGCTTGCAATTTAGGAAAAATATCTTTCATTTCGTCATTAAAACCTTACAATTCATCCGTTTTTTCTTTCCGTTCGTCTTCCCTATAATAATTAATCTGCCCATTTAGGCTATATTTACCGGCAAAATGACACTAAAAACTGTCAATAACTGACAATGCAAAAGAATAAACTCACTTTTTGGGAAATGTGGAATCTCAGTTTCGGGTTCTTCGGCGTGCAGATAGCCTACGCCCTCCAGAGCGCGAACATAAGCAGGATATTCGCCACTCTCGGCGCGGATCCGCACCAGCTGAGTTTCTTTTGGATCCTCCCACCTCTGATGGGAATGATCGTCCAGCCGCTTATCGGCAAGTGGTCCGACAGGACCTGGTGCAGGATGGGACGCAGAAAGCCTTACCTCCTTATCGGAGCGTTGATCTCAGTCCTTGTGATGATCTTCCTGCCGAACGCCGGAAGCCTGAACTTCTCCTCAAGGCTGATTCTCGGACTCAACGGGGCGATGTGGTTCGGACTGTTCTCGCTCATATTCCTTGACACTTCGAT
>CAVKYA010000081.1:0-2289 GCA_963660255.1 Bacteroidaceae bacterium
TAGATCTTTCCGAAGTTCCAGAAATATTTGGCGGAAAGCTGAAGTTTCCAGACATCTATTCCGACTCCAAGTCCAAGACCGTACTCGACTTTCCTCAACTCGTCCTTGAACTGTTTAGCCTCGTCCTTGTTGCTTGAGGAAAGCCTGTAGCCGACAAACGGCTCGGCGAAAGCGTAAGGACGGAAGAACATCAGATCCGGTCCCCACTGAATCTGCACGGGAACCTCAAGATAACCGACCTTGGTCTCGAAGGACTTGCCTACTTCCTCGCCTGTAAGTTTTCCCATATCGCTCGCCGAAGCACCCTTCACCTGATAAAGTACAGCCGGTTGGATGGCGAAACCACCGCCGACAGGGAACTGGGCCGTAAGACCGATGTGATACAAGGAGACAGACTTGGAATCAACCTCTTTGATTTTGGTGGCCGACGAAGTGAAACCTCCCATCAAACCGAAATGGGATGATGTGTAACGTTGCGCCGAGGCATTCGTACAAAACGCCAATGCAGCCGCCAAAGCGGCCACGATCAATGATTTTCTCATAACAGTCCTTATTTTGGATTAGACAAGGGCATCCAGTTTGGCGGCGATGTCTGCCTTAGGCACATTGCCAACCAGCTTGTCCACGACCTCACCACCCTTGAAGAAAAGAAGGGTCGGGATATTCCTGATGCCGTATTTCTCAGCGATGTCCTCGCAGTCGTCCACATTGCATTTCACGACTGTGGCCTTGCCGTCATATTCTGAAGCGATGGTCTCGACTGTCGGGGTCAGCATACGGCAAGGGCCGCACCAGGTCGCCCAGAAGTCCACCAGAACAGGTTTGCTATCGGAGAGGATCTCCGCGAAATTCTCATTAGTAGCTATCTTTTCCATAATCAATGAATATTAAAATGTCCGGGACGGTAACCGCAATTACCGTTCCAGACACAAAGATAACAAATTCAGCGGATATTTTACAGGGCTTGCTCGATGTTCCAGACAAATGCGCGGAGACCGAGATCCTTGTAGGTCTTGTCCTTCTGACGGAGAGCGTCCAAGATCGGAGAGACCTTCTCGTCAGGCACGATTGTCAGGATAGCGTAGTTCTGCTCCGGCCAGGCGTGGTCTCCGTAGTGCGGAATACCGTCCACGCCTCCCCTGCCCTGGATGTCCAGCCACTGGGTGAAGCCCCTCTGCCCGAAACTTTCAAGCAGTTCGACAATCTCGTTGCCGTAGGCCTGATTGTATGATATAAATATTGATTTCATATTCGTTAACCATTAATCTGTTTCATTTTCCTGGCCTTACGCTTCTCCTGCGCAGTGGCGAGGGAGCAGTAGATCGTAGGGATCAGGATGAGGGTTACAAGCGTGGAGATCGTAAGACCCCAGCAGACAGTCATACCGAGCGAGCGCCACAGTTCGGAGCCCTCGCCTCGTCCGACAGCCATAGGCACCATACCGAGCACTGTCGTGAGGGTGGTCATAAGGATAGGACGCAGACGGCTTCTGGCCGCTGTGACGGAAGCGTCGATGACGCTCATTCCCCTCTCCCTCATCAGGATCGTGTAGTCAATCAGCACGATACCGTTCTTCACAACGATACCAAGCAGGATGATGATACCAATCATCGCCATCACTCCGAGTGCCGTGTTCGTGGCCCAAAGGCCGAGGATCACACCGGTGAACGCGAACGGAACGGAGAACATAATCACGAACGGACTCATAAACGACTCGAACTGAGATGCCATCACCATATAGACAAGGATGACGATCAGGATCATCAGCACGACCAGATTCTTGAACATCGACTGCTGATCCTCGAAGTCTCCGGAGATCTCGGTCGTGATGTTGTTCGGAATGTCGGTGGTCTTGATGATGGCGTTCGTGGCGGCCACCGCCTCACTCAGGGCGTGTCCGTTGGAGACGATACCGGTCACGGTGATGTACCTTTCACGGTTCTTTCTCTCGATCGTAGGCGGAACCTTGGTCTCGACGACTGTACCGAGATCCTTGATGCGGACGGCCTTGCCGGCAGGAGTGTAAACAATGATGTTCTCGATGTCCTGCACGCTTGAGCGGAACTTCTTGTCATAGATGACGCGGATGTTATATTCATCTCCCTCCTCACGGTAGTAGGAGCCGACGGAACCGTTCATCGCGGCGCTGAACGCGGCAGCCGCAGTCGTGGAGTTGAGTCCGTTCAGAGCCAGCTTTGTCCTGTCAAAATCCACCTGATACTCAGGAGTGTAGTCATCACGGCTGAGCACAACCTGAGAGAAGTTCTCGTTCTCCAGCATCTTGCCCTG
>CAVKYA010000081.1:2641-5222 GCA_963660255.1 Bacteroidaceae bacterium
GTCTGCTCCGTGCCCACAGGCAACTCAATGGAAACCGACAGACGACCTTCGTCGGAATGAGGGAAATACTCACTCTTCAAACCCGGGCCAAGCAGGGCAAGGACAGCGATGAATATGGCGAAAGCACTGAATATGACGGTTTTCCTATGCCTCATCGCCCAACCGATGACCTTGGCGTAGCCTTCGGAGATGGCGTTCAGGAACTTCTCGACATTGTCGAATATGGCCCTGTGCAGTTTTCCGTTCTTAGGCTTGTTGCTGAGCATCTTCGAGCAGAGCATCGGCACGAGGGTCAAGGCCGCTGTCGTGGAGATGATCATAATGATGCTGACGATCCATCCGAGCTGCTTGAACATAATTCCGGCCATTCCTGAGACCATAGTCAAAGGCAGGAACACGCAGAGCATTGTCAGCGTTGAAGCGATTACGGAGATACCTACCTCGGAGGTTCCGTGAACGGCGGCCTCGGTCGGTTTCTCGCCACGCTCCAAGTGAGTCGAGATGTTCTCCAGCACCACAATGGCATCATCCACCACCATACCGATCGCGATGGACAAGGCGGACATCGAGATGATGTTCAAGGTGTTGCCCGTGGCGTAAAGGTAAACCAAGGATCCAAGCAACGCTATAGGGATCGAAAGCACGATGATGAACGTCGCCCTCCATCTTCCAAGGAATATATAGACGACAAGCATTACCACCAGAAGGGTGATGATGATCGTCTCTTTCAACGAGTTGAGGGTGTTGAGAATGTTCGTAGAGCTATCGACCACAGTCGTGATCTCCACATCGGAAGGAAGTGTCGGAGCGATGGTCTTGAGCTTCTGCTTGACGCTCCTGATGACGTTGACGGTGTTTGCGCCGGACTGCTTCTGGACGGCGATCATCGCGGATCTCTCACCGTTGGTGAAAGATTCCTGAGACTTCTCCTCAAGACCGTCGATGACGGTGGCGACATCCCTAAGATAAACTGTCTGGCCGTTCCTTGTGCTGACAACTATGTCCAGCAGTTCGGAAGGATCCTTGAACTCCTTCTCGACACGAAGGGTAAAGGACTCGGCTCCGATGTCGATGCTTCCGGAAGGCACGTTACGGTTCTCTGCGGCGATGATCTGGGATATTCCCGAAACGCTCAAGCCGTAGGCTTCCAGTTTGTTAGGGTCGCAGTAAACGTGGATTTCCCTTTCCGGGGCACCGGAAACGCTGACAGTACCCACACCCTTGACACGTCCGAGAGGGGTGACAAGTTTGTCGTCAAGGATCTTGTTCAGACCCATAATGCTCTTGTCCGCCTTGGCGGAAAGGATCAGCACAGGCATGTCATCCGCGCCGAACTTGAAGAGCACCGGAACGGACGCTCCGTCAGGCAGGGACGAGTTGACAAGGTCCAGCTTGTCTCGGATGTTGTTGCAGGCCTCGTCGATGTCGGTGCCATATTCAAACTCCAAGACGACTATGGAGATGTTTTCCTTTGACCGGGAGGTGATGTCCTTGAGGTCGGCGACGCTGTTCAGCGTGTTCTCAAGCACCTTCGTCAGATTGTTCTCGATGTCGGAAGCACTCGCTCCCGGGTATGACGACATCACCAGGACGACATTGGCGTCGAAATCCGGGTAACTCGCCAGAGATGTGTTCATCAGTGAGAAGATTCCGAAAATCGCGAAGGCAAGGAATATCAATGCCGTCGTGACGGGCTTCTTCACCGCGGATCTGTATATACTCATAGTTTAAACTCTTTAGTTGTTCTTGGAGATCTCGACCTTGGCTCCGTCCTTGAGGCTGTTGCTTCCCTTGGTGGCGACAACATCGCCCTCGTTCAGGCCTTCGAGAATCTCATAGTACCTGTCGAAATGGCGTCCGATCTTGACAACGACACTGTTGACCGTGTTGTCAGAGTTGACGACATAGACGCTTCTCTGTCCGGCTCCCTGCATCTTCACGACAGCCTCGTCCGGAACGACTATGCTGTTGTTCACTCCGAACTCGACATTCACCCTTGCGAACATTCCAGGACGCAGGGTTCTGTCCGTGTTGCTTACAAGAATCTCTGTCGTGAATGTGTGACTGGTAGGGTCGATGGTAGGATAGACTTTGTTCACCTTGCCGGTGAAAGTCCTGCCAGGGATGGCGTCAGCGGTGATCTCGACCTGATCGCCCTTCTTGACCTTGGTGTAGTCAGACTCGGAAATGCCTACGAGAAGTTTCACCGGGGTGATCTGCTGGACCACGAATATAGCCTGACCGGAATAGAGATCACCTTGATCGTAATTTCTGGCGGTGACGACTCCGCTGATAGGAGACCTGAGCCAGGTGTTCTCAAGCAGGTTGTTGTAGGACCTGCGGCTTACCTTCCAGGCCATCTCGGCGGCGTCGAAATCGGACTTTGACACGCCACCTTCCTCGTAAAGGCTTCTCAAACGACTCAGTTCGGTGGAATCGTTGACGAGTTTGAGTCTTGCCTGATCAAGCTGTGCGGCGTCCATCTCGGCCAATAGCTGGTTCTTCTCCACGAAACTGCCGACATCAACCTTGATGGTCTTGATCCTGCCACCGGTCTGCGGAGCGATGTTGTTCACGGCGA
>CAVKYA010000081.1:5588-9364 GCA_963660255.1 Bacteroidaceae bacterium
GTGCTCTTGCCGACCTTGTAGGACTTGGCGGCGATGTCGTAGGCCTTCTGGGCCAGAGCCACGGCCTCGGTGGCGGAGTTGAAGCTGTTCATATTTGTCTCCATCGTGTTGAGATACTGACGGATGGCTATCTTGAGCTGCCTTTCGGTCTCAATCCTCTGAAGGTCAAGCTGAGCGGCCTGCACCTTTGTCTGACGGACATCATAATGACGCTTTCCTCCGGTGAAAATCGGAATGGAAAGACTCACACCCACATAGGAATACGGAGACCATTGATATTCACTGAACTTGAAGTCGTTGGTCATCGCGATCATACTGTACGAGAAGTTCGCCGAGAGGGTAGGCAGGTAGGCGTACTTCTGCATCCGGACAGTCGAGGCAAGCTGCTCGGCCTGAATCTCAAGCTGACGCAGGGTCGTGTTGTACTCCAGAGACGGATCACTGTTCTCGTTGATGTCCCTGAACATCTCCTTGGAGAAATCCTCAAGGGAACCGGACACATCTATATTTCTGTCCAAATCGACACCCATCACAGCCTTGAGCTGCCAGAGAGCCAGAATGACGGAGCTTTCAGCGTTGTAAACGTTAGGGATAGCGGCCGCCACGGTTGACTTCGCCCTTGTATATTCAAGTTCAGAAGCCTTCTGGGCGTTGTAGCGCTTCTCCGTCTGGCCGAAGTTGTCAACGGCGTTCTCGTAAACGTCCTTGTAAACGTTGAAGGCTTCCTTGGCGAGGAGCACGGCGTAGTAGGCCTGCTTGACCTGAGTTACCATATCCAGTCTTGAGGAACGTGCCTTCTCGACCGCCAGATCAACTCCCTGACCTGAAATCTTGATGCTTTCCCAAAGCTGGGCGTTGACGATAGGCATCGACGCGGAGACACCGTAATTATAGGTGTTCCAACGACCTACGGCAAAGCCGCCACTATTGGAGCTGCTTTCACCGGAATCCATTTGGACAGGGCCCAATCCGGCTTTTTCCGACAACTCATTGATTCTCGTGAAATACGGAAGAAGCGAACTGAGCATTCCCAATCCACCGCCCTCTTCATCCGAGCCGCTGTCTGTGTCCATGTACATCATCTGCTTCTTGATGGTTCTTTGATATGATCCCGAAGCGTTGATCTGCGGGAAAAGCGATGAATATGTACCCTTTTTGGCATATTCAGTGCGCTGGATCTCCTGATCGGCGACCTTGACGGCGACGTTCTCGCTGAGGGCGATCCTCAACGCGTCATCCAAAGTCAGGACAACCTTGGCGGTGTCCTTAGGAGACTCCTTCGGAATTGTGTCATTCCGGTACTGAGCCTGCGCGGACAGAGCCAGAGGCAAAGCCGCCGCGGTCAGAATCAAATACTTGAAGCTGTTTTTCATACTTATTAACTGTTTTTATCATTATCGATTGATGAATATTCCTCAAAACCCTTTTGAGTCAGGAGAGTCCTTGTGACTATGTCCTCGAAAGCGGCGGCAAGGGACTTGAAAGAGACTTTCGTTCCCTCTATCCTATGGCTTCCATCCAGATATTCAGCCATTCCCTCGTGCATAATGCAGATCAGGAGCTGGACACCATCCACATCCATATCCGTGCGCACAAGTCCCTGCCTCATCCCTTCGTTAAAGCAATCCACAAAGAAACGGTGCATCGCCTTGTTGCGGTCACCGGCGTGCTTGGTGAAGGTCTCAGGATAGTATTTCATTATGTCTTTTGCCATCCTTTTGTCCTTGTCGATGGTCTTTTTCTTGACCACAAGGGCGAACATCGCCTTCAGCACCTGAACGGCGTTCTTACCCTCAACCAATTTCTCGAATTCTTCTGACTTTTTCCTCACATTGTAGGTAACGACATCAGCCACAAGGTCTTCCTTCTGCGCATAATACTGGTAGAAGGTCTTCTTCGAGATGCAAAGCTTGCGGCAGATGTCATCGATGGACACCTCGCGGACCCCATCTTTGGAGAAGAGGCCGTTCGCTGTCTTCATAATCGTTTCTTTCGTCAATTCAGCCATAATCACATTTAAAGCAGTAATCCGTTCTGCAAATGTTGTGCAAATATATCAGATTTTCAAGCCGCAATAAACAAATATTCCGTTGCGGTTTTCGCAACGGAACGCATACCAAACTTATTTCCAGCTAAATAAAACGATGCACTGAAAAACTGAAAAAATTTCCAAGTTTCCTATTGCACGCCAAAATGTAGAAGCGCGGTGACGATTCCGTCATCATCTACGGTGTCAGTGACATAGTCCGCGGCGGCCTTCACATCGTCCGTGGCGTTGCCCATCGCGACACCGATCCCGGCATATTCAATGATCGGAATGTCATTACCTCCGTCACCGAACGCCATACATTCCTCGCGCCTTACGCCGATGCGCTCAAGGATTCTCGCCGCGCCGTAGGATTTGGAGAGGCCCTCCGGCACGATGTCCATAAAATAAGGATGCCACCTGGTGTAACCTACATTCTTCAAGACCGGATGGAGCAGACGGCGCTCCTGTTCCTCATCAAAGAATATGGAATATTCATAGACCGTGTGATTGGAGGCCACCTCCTTGAGATCAAGGAAATTCTCGGGACGCAGGTTTGTCAGTTCGGAGATTTCCAGAGCACGGTCATTGCTGCAATTGATTCCGGCCACATCCTCGGCGAAGACCCAGCAAGGGACATTTTCCCGCTCCGCTATTTCCGCGACCTGCAACGCAGTCTCCTTCGGCAGCGGATGGCTGTCGATAACCTCTCCGCCGAGAGTCGTCTCAGCTCCGTTCATCGCCACATAGCCGTCGAACGGAAAATCATCCAGATTGTCCATAACGAGCCTGGAACGTCCACTGGAAATGAAAAGCTTCACGCCATTGGCTTGAAGCTTATGAAGGGTTTCCTTCAGTCTGTCGGACATCCGGTGGGTCTTGAAGCCCACCAGCGTCCCGTCTATATCGAAAAATATCGCTTTAACCATAAATTATCCGTTAAGACTCTTGGCGTAGTGCGTCGGCTCAGCCTTCTTCGGCTTGGTGTCGGGGATGACCGCTGCCGCCGGAATCTTTTTCTTATATGAATATATAAGGAGTCCGATGCCGAGAAGCACGAACGGAATGCTCAACAGCTGTCCCATATCCAGCGCCATCGAATTCTCGAAATCCACCTGAGGTTCCTTGATGAACTCTATGAGGAATCGCATCCCGAAGCAGACGATGAAGAATATTCCGATGAAAGAGCCTCTGTACATCTTGTCCAGTTTCTTGACATACAACCAGATAAGTCCAAGCCCGAGAATCAGGTAGCTAAGCGCCTCGTAAATCTGTGTCGGATGCTTCGGCGCAGTCTCTCCCCTGCGATCAAAGATGAATCCCCAAGGGAGATTGGTCACATCACCGTAAATCTCAGAGTTGCAGAGGTTTCCGAGCCTGATAAACGTTGCGGCGAACGCCACGGCGATGGCCAGATGATCCAGAATCCAGAGGAAATCGATGTGATTCTTCTTGCCGTACTTGTTAGCGAACCACCACATACACAAGAGCAGCATCAGTGCTCCCCCGTGACTGGCAAGTCCGCCGTGCCAGACAGCGAATATCTCGCAGAAGCCTTTCCAAGAGCCGAAATAATAGTCCGGCTGATAGAATATGCAGTGCCCCAGACGGGCACCGACAAGTGTTCCGATCACAAGGGTGTAGAGAAGTGGATCAAGAAGTGCCTCATTGACTTTTTCCCTCTTGAAGAACTTAGTGAACATCCAATAACCAAGAATGAAACCGGAGACAAACAGGAGACCATACCACC
>CAVKYA010000082.1:0-9353 GCA_963660255.1 Bacteroidaceae bacterium
GCCCGGAGGACTTTCGCTGCTTTGGGTGCGGGAATATTCCTGAACACAGCTCCGTATATGATTTATTTTGGAGAGGAGATCGGTGAGCGCGGAATGTATTCCGAAGGGTTCAGTGGACGGGACGGCAGGACGACCATATTCGATTGGTGGAAGATTCCGTCAATCGGGAGGCTGATTGAATATATTCATAAAAATGAGGGGCTTACGACAGAAGAGGCTGCGTTGCTTGAGAAGTGGCGGAGGTTCTTGAATATGGCCGCGTCGGTTCCGGCCATAGCCTCCGGCAAGACGTTTGACCTTTGCTACTGCAATTACGACTCGCCGGGATTTGACCAGGACAGGCATTTCGCTTTCCTGCGGGGCGACGGTTCCGAGACCTGGCTGTTTGTCTCTGATTTTGCAGGTGAAGAGTCGCTTCGGCAAGCTCAGCGACCAGAAATAACGCGGTCACTGAGCCTGTCGAAGTGCCGCCAGTACGAAAAGATATCCATCCTCATACCCAAAGAAGCCATCAATTATCTGTCCATAAAAAACCTCGACCCGGAAACCCGGATCGAGGTGGAAGTGTCATCTGACGACTGTGCGATAGTGAGACTCAACTAACTGAACCTCATATATCCATCACTTACCAGTTAAGGATCTTCTTAAAGTCGTACTCCTCAGGATTCGCGACGTAAGCCTTTGCGGCCTCGTAGTCAGCCGGAGTGATGTAGTGGCAGATGTGTCCGTAGTAGTTGCGGGCGATTCCGCCTTCGATGTCCACGCGGCGAGGAGGGATCTTGCCCTCCGCGTTCTGGAGATCCTTCAGGTAAAGCGGCTGAGCGTTGCCGTTCTCGTCAACATAGACCATACATCCGGTCTCGCCCTTTGAGAAGAGCTCATAGACTCCGAGAGCGAGCTCTGTGCAGTAAGACAGGTCGTAAGCCACAGGATCCTGGCAGCGGACATCGTAGCCGATCTCGACAGGACGGGTCTTCACCTTCATTCCGATCTTCTTGAACTCCTTCTCAAGGATGTCGTTGAAGAGGACAGCCTTGGAGATCTTGCCGAGCTCAGGGTGGCCGTGCTCGTCGTAGGTCATATGAACTCCGGTAGCCTTTATGTCCTCTGGCTCAAGGTCGTGGAACACGCCTTCTGCCACAACGACAGTTCCGTAAGGGATGCCGAGAAGCTTTCTCTTGATGATGGCGGAAAGTGTCAGCTTGATGATCTTGTCAACTGTGATCGTGGTGTTGTTGAACATCTCAGGGATGATGGTCATAGGGCAGTGTGTCGCCTCGCCGATGCCGAGCGCAAGATGACCTGCGCTGCGTCCCATAGCTGAGATGAGAAGCCAGTTTCCTGATGTGCGGGCATCCTCGTAAACGGTACGGGCGATGTGCGCTCCCTCATCCTTGGCGGAGTTGAATCCGAAGGTAGGTGCGTTGTGAGGCAAAGGAAGGTCGTCATCGATCGTCTTAGGGACGTGGATGTTGTGGATCGGGTAGTTCTTGGCCTCAAGGAACTTGGCGATTCTGTTGGCAGTGGACGCTGTGTCGTCGCCACCTACTGTCACGAGAAGCTTCACGTTGTTGTCCTGGAAGAGGGCAAGGTTGAAATTCTGCTCGAAATCCTCGTTGGTCGGCTTGAAACGGCTCATCTGGAGGTAGGAACCACCTCTGTTGAAGTAAGCGTCAGCCTTGAAGAAATCGATGTCTTCGGTGCGGGCCTCCTTACGGAAGAGTCCGGTGTAGCCTTCGTGGAGTCCGATGACCCTGTAACCGTTGGAAAGGAAAGTCTTGGCGACAGAGAACACGACGGTGTTCATTCCCGGTGCAGGGCCGCCGCCGCACAGAATGATGATTGAATCTTTCATATACGAATGATTTAGAAATTTGTATGTTCGTAAAACCGGGCACAAATTTAAGAAACTGTTTTAACTTTTCAAAAAGTAGTTATAAGGCGTGGCCGGCCTAATCTTCTTGATGATTTTGAACGGAATGCCGACAATTTTCATTAAATTTGTATTCTTTACAAAGAACTTTGCTGATATGGATCACGAGCAGGCCAAAATACGTGTCGAGGAACTCCGGAAGACCCTCCGGGAGAACAGCAGGCGGTACTATGTGGACAACGCTCCGACGATGAGCGATTTTGAATATGACCACCTGATGCGCGAGCTTGAGGATCTGGAGAAGGAATATCCTGACCTCCTCACTCCGGACTCCCCTACCCAGAAGGTCGGCAGCGACATTGACCAGAGTATGGGAGCCAACGCCGAGCCCGCCGTCCGCAAGGAATTCGCACAGTACCCGCACAAATACCCGATGCTTTCGCTGTCCAACACCTACAACATCGGCGAGATCGAGGACTTCGTGCGCAGGGCCGAAAAGGATCTCGGAGAGGTCAAGTTCACATATTCCTGCGAGTTGAAGTTTGACGGGACAGCCATCTGCCTGACCTACAGGAACGGAAAGTTGTTCAGAGCCTTGACCAGAGGTGACGGTGTGGTCGGTGATGACGTGACGGCCAATGCTCTTAAAATCAGTAATATTCCAGAGAAGTTGAAAGGCACTGGTTGGCCTGAGGAGTTTGAGATAAGGGGGGAAATACTGATGCCTTACGAGTCGTTCGACAGGCTGAACAAGGAGCGTGAGGACAACGAGGACCAACCGTTCGCCAATCCGAGAAATGCCGCCTCTGGGTCGCTGAAACTGCTTGATCCGTCGGAGGTCGCGAGAAGAGGGCTGATGTGTACACTCTATCATATTCCGAGCCAGAGTGTGTCATTCGAGACGCACGATGATGCCCTTAACGCAGCCGCCTCGTGGGGGCTGCCGGTCTCTGACAAAAGAAAAATCGTACACGGAATCGACGAGATCGAGGAATATATTCATTACTGGGACACGGAAAGGAAGTTCCTGCCGTACGCCACTGACGGAATTGTGATCAAGATCAACGAGCTGGCCTATCAGAGTTCGCTTGGCTACACCGCCAAGTCGCCTCGTTGGGCGGTGGCTTTCAAGTTTCAGGCTGAGGAGGCGCACACCAAGCTGCTCTCCATCACCTATCAGGTCGGCCGCACGGGTGCTGTCACCCCTGTCGCCAACCTTGAGCCTGTCCAGTTGGCCGGTACGGTCGTGAAGAGGGCGACACTTAACAATCAGGACTTTATCTCACAGATGGACATCCGTGTGGGTGACACTGTGACCGTTATCAAGGGCGGAGAGATCATCCCTAAGATCATAGACGTGGATCTCTCGCTGAGGCCATCGGACGCGGTAAGGCCAGTGTTCCCGGATGTCTGCCCGGACTGCGGGACCGCTTTGGTGAAGGAAGAGGACGAGGCCAAATGGTTCTGTCCCAACATCGACGGCTGCCCTACCCAGATAAAGGGCAAACTGGTTCACTTCCTCAGCCGCAAGGCGATGAACGTGCTGGCTGGGGACGCGACGATAGAGCTGATGTACAATCTAGGCCTTGTCAGAACTCCGGCGGACTTCTATTCATTGACCAGAGGCCAGTTGCTGCTTCTTGACGGCTGGAAGGAACGCTCCGCGCAGAGATTTCTGAACAGCCTTGAGGCATCGAAAAAGGTGACATTCGACCACGTGCTGTTCGCTCTCGGCATCCGCTATGTGGGTGAGACCACGGCCAAGGAGATAGCACGGCATTTCGGGAATATAGACGCCATCGCTACGGCCACCAAGGAACAACTGCTTGAGGTTCAGGATGTCGGCGATGTGATAGCGGACAGCGTCTTTGAATATTTCCGTAATTTCAAACATCTCGCTGACATCGAAAGGCTCAAGGCGGCCGGAATCAAGTTCTCTATGGAGGCCAAGGCCGCCGCGTCTGACGCTCTTGCCGGTAAGATAATTGTGATTTCAGGCAATTTCAGCGTCTCAAGGGACGAGATGAAGCGGCTGATCGAGGCCAACGGGGGCAAGAACAGCTCGTCTGTAAGCGGCAAGACATCCTACCTTCTGGCCGGAAGCAAGCCGGGACCGGAGAAGATAAAAAAGGCCGGAGATCTTGGCATCAGCATCATCAGCGAGGCGGAGTTCAGGAATATGCTTCCTCAGTCAGCCGCTGACGTCGCGGCCAAGGAACAGAATGTCGAACCAGACTTGTTCTCAGGAATGTTTTAACTGAATATTAATGCTCAAGGTTTTGATAAATAACATTATGCATTGGTCGCGAAGGACAGTGAAGTTCTTTCGGGAGGACATCTGGAACATAGAGGTGACAGAGTTGTCCAAGGCCAAGGCACGGTTTGTCAACCTGAGCAGAGTCGTCACAAAGACATTCAAGGATTTCGCTGACCACGCCATAGGATTCCAGACAGTGGCTCTGAGCTACTTCTGCACTATGGCTTTCGTGCCTTTCATCGCTGTCGCTTTCGCAGTCACCAACGGTTTCGGTCTTGCGGACAAACTGAAGGAGATTCTCTATTCGGCCAACGTCAATCAAGGAATCATCGACACCGTGCTCAATTCCGCCGACAAGATTCTGTCTTCGGCCACCAACGACATATTCGGACTCGTCAGTGCCTTGACTTTCGTCTGGCTCGTCATCTGGATGATGATGCGTGTGGAGACCGTCTTCAATAATGTGTGGAGAGTGAGGAAAAGGCCTTTCATCAAGAGTTTCGGTTTTGATCTTGTTTTGTTGTTCCTGACTCCGTTCGTGGTCTTGATCCTATATTCAGGAACGATTGTGTACTCGCACGTTCTGGATCTGATTCCAAACTGGATCGGGGTCACGGCTTCGATCAAGTCTTTTCTTGGTTGGGTCATCACGGGAGTTGTGGCCACTTTGATATTCTCCGCAATGTACAAGTATATTCCTGCGGTGGATGTGAAATATTCAAATGCCTTCAAAGCCGCTGCCATAGCGGGTGTGGCGTTCACGGCGCTACAGTATCTATACCTTGAGACCCAGGTGTTTGTGATGCGTCTCAATGCTGTTTACGGAACAATCGCCGCCATTCCCCTCTTTATGGTTTGGATGAGGTTTGGATGGCTTATAATAATGTACGGAGCACAATTTTCATACACTTTCCAGACTTTGGAGGAAGGCGACGGCATTTCCGCAAGTTTGGATTGTGATAACGATTTGGTTGAAATATGAGTTTCTCACAATTCACAGAACAAGACTACGAACTGATCCGTCAGAGTTACGCCCAGCTGAAGGCCGCGGCGGAGAAACGATGCGCGAACCAGCAGGAGCTGGATGTTGTCCAGAAAGCGTTCGATTTCGCGAATGAGGCCCATAAGAATGTCCGCCGGCGTTCCGGTGGACCGTACATCATTCACCCGATCGAGGTCGCCAAGATTGTCGTGAGCGACATCGGGCTCGGCTACAAGTCGATAGCCGCTGCCTTGCTTCACGACGTTGTCGAGGACACTGACTACACTGTGGACGATATCCGCAAGCTTTTCGGCGACAAGATCGCCAGCCTTGTGGACGGTCTCACCAAGATCAAGAATGTGCTCGACAACGAGGATCGCAGCAAGAAACTCAACGACGCCAACGCCAAGAGTCTTCAGGCGGAGAATTTCAAGCGGATCCTGCTGACGTTGAACGATGACGTGAGGGTTGTGCTGATCAAGCTTGCCGACCGTCTTCACAATTGCAGGACGATTGAGTATATGCCGGAGTACAAGAGGGACAAGATCCTCAGCGAGACGATGTTCATATTCATTCCCCTCGCCCATCGTCTCGGCCTTTACGAGATCAAGTCCGAGATGGAGAACATCTGGCTGAAGTACAAGGAGCCTGACGCCTACAAGGAGATCAGCGGATTGATAGACAGCAACCTTAGCGGACGCGGCAAGCAGATAGATGATTTCATCACACCTATCGACGCGGCGCTGAAAAAGGCCGGCTTCAACTTCGAGATCCGCAAGAGGGTGAAGACACCATATTCAATATGGCACAAGATGCAGACCAAGAACATCACGTTCGATCAGGTCTATGACCTGTATGCATTGAGGATCGTCTTCACACCAGCCGCCGACGCCAAGGAGAGCGAGCGCGACCAGTGTTACCATGTATTCTCCATAATCACAGGAATATACCGCTACAAGCCTGACCGTGTGCGCGACTGGGTGAAGCATCCGAAAAGCAATGGCTACGAGGCGCTTCACTGCACGTTGATGAGTGACACGGGAATATGGATCGAGGTGCAGATCCGTACAAAAAGAATGGACGACATCGCCGAGAAGGGCATCGCCGCCCATTGGACCTACAAGCAGGAGGGCTACATCAGCGAGAACGACAGCGAGATGGACAAATGGCTGGCCAAGGTCAAGGAGATTCTGGTCAATCCTGACGTCAACGCTTTGGAACTGCTGGACATCATCCACAATGACTTGACCAGCAGTGAGATCACGGTGTTCACCCCTAAGGGTGACCAGAAATCCATCCTTAAAGGGGCAACGGTTCTGGATTTCGCATACAGCATCCACACAGAGATCGGCAACAAGGCTATAGCGGCGAAGGTGAACATGAAGCTTGTTCCTCTTTCACATGTGCTGAGGAGCGGAGATCAGGTCGAGATCATCACGGCTGAGATCGAGCAGCCGAAGCGTGAATGGCTTCAGTTCCTCCAGACCAGACATGCCCGCAATGTTGTCATCGACTATTTCAAGGGCCGCAAGAAAGAGATCGCGGAGATAGGCAGGAAGATGCTTTCAGACCAATTGGAATCGCTCGGCTACAGGATGAACAATGATTCGATCGAGATACTTCTGGAACATTTCGCCATCCCCGGAGGCAATTCCGAGGAGATGTTCTTCCGGATCGGAATTGGAATCATCAAGCTTGGTGACCTGTCCGATGTCCTCGCGTCAGGACATGCCGACAAGGGACATTCGTGGTCTTTCCCTTGGTTCGGAAAGAAAAAGGAGACCGTCAAAAAGGAGAGGAATGAATATGTCATCGCTTCCTGCTGCAGGCCTATTCCCGGTGACGCCGTGATCGGAATCAAGTCTCCTGACGGCACGGTGACGGTGCACAAGAAATCATGTCCCGTCGCTGACAGCATCGCCTCCAAGCATGGGGACTGGTTGGTTGTTCCTCAATGGGACGATGATGACAGCCAGTCGTTTCTGGCGCGTCTTTCCATCAAGGGAGTGGACAGGGTCGGACTCCTGAACGAGATTTCCCGTTATATCTCCCTGTTGATGGGGGTGAATATGCGCAAGGTCTGTCTGAGCACGGACGAAGGAATCTTTTCGGGTTATATAGACCTTTATGTCCACGATAAGGCCATCCTGGAGAGGATGATCCGCAAGCTCAGTTCGATCGATGGCATAAAAAGTGTCGTCAGAACTGAAATCTAAGCCTGATTTTTGAATATACCCGTTCCGCGATGAAAAAGAATCTTTCAATATTATTTCCGTTGATCCCGGCCGCGCTGCTGTTGGCCGCCGCTTTGTTCCAGCCTTCGTGCGCCAACACGACCCAGGCTCCGACAGGTGGCCTGAAGGACACCATTCCTCCTGTTATCAGAAGGGTTGTACCACAGCCCGGGGCGGTTTCCGTGCCTGTCCATGGGACGAAGATCTCATTCACTTTCGATGAATATGTGACTGTCAAGGATCCCAAAGGAATATTCCTGTCCCCGCCACAGAAGAAGAGTCCTAAATATAAGATAAAAGGTAAGAGTGTGGTTGTGTATTTTGAGGAGGATCTTCTTCCAAACACCACCTACACCCTTGACCTTACCGGAGCGATCGCCGACAACAATGAGGGTAACATGTTCCCGGGGTTCACGACGGTGTTCTCGACAGGAGAGACTGTGGATTCGATGTATGTGACCGGAATCGTCCAGGATTGCAACACTTTGAAGCCCATCAAAGGTGCCACGGTGATGCTTTACAAGGACCAGAGGGATTCCGCCGTCTTTCTGGAAAGGCCTGTGGCCGCGGTGAAGACGGATGACTGGGGATATTTCTCCCTCAGGAACATTCAGGACACCATTTTCAGGGTCTATGCGGTGGTCGATGGCAACGGCAACAACATCTACGACCCTGACGAGGACCGTATAGCCTTTCTGGACACTTTGTTCAGACCGGTGAACGTGGTGAACGACAGCGTTCCGGAACTGAAGAAATTCGACATGAAGGACACGCTGGCATGTCAGTCCAGAAAAGTGGAACTGAGGCTTAACGTCTTCCGTGAGAAACCGTCTAAACAATTGCTGATGAACAAGATGAGGACGGGGGACAGGTCGGCCTACATCACGTTCATGGCTCCGGACACAAGAATCGACTCCCTGTGGTTTCAAGGATTCCCTGCCAGTGAGGTCATCACAGAGTTCAACATTGAGAAAGACAGCCTCTTGCTTTGGCTGAATGACCAGAGGGCCATGCCGGACTCCCTGCATCTGTGTGTCAAATACTGGAAGACGGACTCTCTCGGCGTGCTTCAGCCGGTGACCGAGAAAGTCAGCCTTGTGGACGAGAACAAGCCGAAGTCCAGAACGGCCAGAAAGAAAGTAGAGCACAAGGACACAATCTGCGGTCTGAACCTCAAGGCCGAGCCTGAGACCTTCGAACAGTACGGCATTTCGTTGGAGTTCGATTATCCGCCTATTCTCGGAGCGTTCGATTCCTTGGTTTTCAAGTCTATAAACCCGAGACAGAAAGAGAAGAAAGAGACTTTCACCATAGTCCGCGACACATTGAATCTGAGAAAGTACATCATCACGCCCGGTGTCAAGATCCAGGCAGGCTACGAGTATTTCTTCAAGGTTCCTCAAAGGGCGTTCAAAGACATCAACGGGCACTGGAACGACAGCACCGAGGTGAAGGTGACCCTCCCGAACGACGATAACCTCAGTCTTTTCACCCTGAACCTCACCGGAGTGAACGGCAACAAATACATAGTTGACCTTCTTGACGAGAAAAAGTCTTCAGTCTTGCGCAGCTACGTGATTGAATCGGACTCCGTCCTGAAGTTCCCTTATCTTAAGAAAGGCAAATATTCTATAAGGATCACCGAGGATATTAACCGCAACGGAATTGTGGACACAGGAAACCTGCTGGCTCACAGGCAGCCTGAAAAGGTCAAGTTCCTGATGACCAAAGACAGTGATCTGTTTGACATTCCGGAGCGCAGCGAGATCAATCAGGATTTGGATCTCGCCACATTCTTCAAATGATGACTGACATGACTATACGTAAATATATTCTTTCGGCTGCCGCCCTCCTTGTCGGCATCGCTTGCTTGGGGCAGACTCCAGCAGACACCGTCAAGACAATCTCCACTGCCACACAGCGAGACAGCCTTAAGGTGCCGGACACATATTCAGACATCTATCTTGACACTGTACAGGTCAACCGGGTCTTTGAGGTCAATGACTA
>CAVKYA010000083.1:0-9191 GCA_963660255.1 Bacteroidaceae bacterium
TGACATCAATGAGCCCGGCCTCTGAGCGCCTCAACGAAACCTTATAGCCAAGTATCTCATATTCAATAGGATCTTTCAGAGGAGCGTTCAACACGACAGCGACCCGTTTCCCGGAGATGAAGCCCATCTCGATGAGCCTTTTCCGGAAGCCACCGTGGCCGTTCACCTTGGCGATAACGCCGACCTCACCAGTTTTGAGTTCAGAAAGTTTCATACGACACCCTAAAGATATTTGCCCTCAATACACTATTATTCAAAATCATTACAAAAATATTCATTTTGCAAGATTTCCACAATCGCTAACAGTTGGTATCAGTGGAGGATAAATACCTAAATATCAGTAAAAAGAGTGGTTCACTTTAGTAATATTCAACGCAAGACATTGGAATATCTCATTAATATTCAACAAATTACCCACCACACCCCATAAGCTCCATCCCAATTTATTGGCATTGACGAAGGTTCGGTTTGATGATAATTTTGCGGACTTAAAAAGGAAAATCTAAAAGTGTTTGGAGCAAAAATAAAGTCATTAACCATCATCGTGGCGGCAATGCTGCTGTCAATCAGTGCGTTCGCCCAAGTCAGCGGTGCCGGAAACGGTGCGGCTCAAAACCGTGGGAAAGGCATTTCCGGGACGGCTTCGACACAAAACGGCAAGGTGACAGCCTCCAACCACACGAAAGGAATCACCGGAACCGTCATCGATCAGGCTGACGGTTCTCCTATTGCGGGAGCGGCCGTAACCATAAAAGGGGATCAAGCGGTCTGGGATGTCACGGACTCTCTTGGAAGATTCAGGCTCAAGGCCACCGGTGGGACGCTCCAGATCACGTGCCTTGGCTACAAGACATTGACCTGCGCCGTACGAAAAGAAGGAAGATATTCATTAGTTCAAGATTCATTCGCCATCAACGAAGTGGTTGTCACGGCAACGGAAAGTCACGGGCTGACAAGTTCGTCACGAATCGGGCAGGATGCGATCGCGCACATCCAACCATCCAGTTTCGCGGACCTGTTGGAATTGCTGCCGGGAGGGCGTTCCGTAGATCCTTCATTCTCAACGCCGAAGACAATCGACCTAAGGGCTGTCTCGGTCTCCGGGGACAACTACAACACATCCTCACTCGGGACCCGATTCCTCATCGACGGTGTTCCGGTCAACAACGATGCGAACCTCCAGACCACGCCGGCTTTCAGCAACTACGGATCATCGTTCGTCAACGCCGGAGTCGATATGAGGACAATCACCACTGAGGATGTCGAATCCGTCGAGATCATCCGAGGAATCCCTTCCGTTGAATACGGCGACCTCACCAGCGGTCTTGTCAACATTAAGCGCCGCAAGGGTGGCAACGACACCAGAGCCCGTTTCAAGGCTGATATGAAAAGCAAACTCTTCTACCTCGGCAAGGATCTGGAGTGGGGCAAGACCGACAAACTGACGATGAATTTCAGCGGCAACTTCCTGGATTCCAGAGCGGATCCCCGCAACACGAGACAGAATTACAAACGACTCACCGGGAGTTACAGGATAGGCAAGACCTGGACCGGAGAACTTGTCAGAACCCTCAGCGGAAGTCTGGACTACACCGGTTCGTTCGACAACCAGAAATCCGACAAGAATCTGGACTTCGGCGACTGCGGCCCGATCGAGACCTACAGGTCCAACTACAGCCGATTCGCGCTGGGCGGGGAATATACCGTCCGGAGCAAGAGCCTGAAATCGTTCTTCCAGAGCCTCGACATCACAGGTTCCCTGACCTACGAGAAAGACCTTATCAGCAGATGGAAGTTCGTGGAATATAGTTCGCCGATGCCTCTCTCGACAAGTCTGAAAGAGGGCGAGTTCGATGTCACAATAGTGCCGTACAAGTACGAGGCGACACTGAAAGTTGATGGCAAACCGTTCTACGCCTACCTAAACGGCACGGCGAAATTCCGCAAGGATTTCGGGAACACGACAAACACACTCAAGGCCGGAGCTCAGTGGAATGTCAACAAGAACTTCGGCAAAGGCACAATATTCGATCCGGAAAGGCCGTTCTCTGTGGATATGAATGTCCGTCCGAGGAACTACTCCGCAATCCCGGCCACGCATCAGATGTCGGCTTTCATCGAGGACAATTCCTCACTGACTTTCGGGAACGGATTCAAGGCCGAATGGCTCGCCGGAGTGAGACTCGCGGCAATGGCCGGAGCCGGCAAGGAATATTCAGTCAACCTCAAGCCCTACATCGATCCAAGACTGAATCTCAGGCTGGAAAAGGCTTTCGGTAAGAATGTCAAGGTCGGGTTGTCCGGCGGAGCGGGCTGGCACACCAAGTTCCCGACGATGGACCAGCTTTATCCGGATCCAATCTACTACGACATCACCCAGATGAACTACTGGCCGGTCGAGGAGAATCTGAGAAGGATCAACGTCTATGTGATGAAGATAGACCCGACGAACTACAACCTGAAGGCGGCGAGGAATTTCAAATGGGAGATCGCTACCGATGTACAGATAGGACGAGACTTCTCGTTCAACATAGACTATTTCAGAGAGGATATGACCTCCGGATTCAGATATGCCAGCGAATTCACACGAGTGATTTACAAGGACTACCTGGAGGAAACGATCGACAAGAGCACCCTGACTGGCCCGCCTTCCACTGAGACAACCCCGTGGGTTCCAGACACACTTCTGGTCAGCCACACGTTCAACACAAACGGCAGCCGCACCCTCAAGGAAGGCATAGAGTTCACCCTGTCGGCACCGAGAATCCGGCCGATAAGGACAAAGGTAACCGTCAGCGGAGCCTGGTTCAGGACAAGGTACAGCAACAGCCAGCCGACATACTACAGGCCTTCGGTGGTCGTGGCCGGCAAGACCTACCCTTACGTCGGCTACTACAAGGACACGGACGGTTTCCTGCGCGAAGTGTTCAACACGAACTTTATGTTCGACACCCAGATTCCGAGGCTCGGAATGATCTTCTCGACCTCGTTCCAGTGCCAATGGTTCACCGGAAGCCAGAACACAGCCAAGGACGCAAGGCCGATCTCCTACATCGACAAGAATCTGGAGAGCCACCCGTTCACGGACGAATCGGCCGCCAACGGCATTCTGGCACAGATGATCAGGGAATATACCCCTTCGATGTCAATATATTTCAGAATCCCGTTCAGTATGAACATCAACCTCAAGGCGACAAAAAAGATCTACCACGACAAGATCTCCTGCGCCCTGTTCGTGAACAAGATTCTGGATGTCTCGCCTGACTACAGGACGAATATGGGCATCCTCGTGCGTCGCTCCGTCCTGCCGTACTTCGGAATGGAGCTGAACTTCAAACTTTAATGAATATGCTGACACACAAAACCATACGGAATATTTTCATCGCACTTTCGATCCTTCTCTGCGGATGCGAGAAGGACTCGGGACAGAATGTATTCACAATCGTGACTATGAACGTCACCTGCCCGACCGTCAGTGCCGGAATCGAAAGGGTCGAGGTGGATAACTCCCTTGACGGCTCGTTCATCCGAGACCTCAACACGAGGCAGGAATATGAGATCCCTACGTTTCAGGTCGGGACGGCCACCGTAAAGCTCAGGAAAGGAATATATATGATTTCCTTCGACGGAAAAGCCGTGTTCAGTGACGGTCAGCGCAAGAAGGTTCGTTTCGCCGGTTACAACTCGCCGATGACATCCGTGACCTTGCTGAACGACAAAGAGACATTGAACCTCGAATTGACAATACTGAAATGAACCGGATCATCTGCATAATATTCACAGTCTTGACAGCTGTCATACCGGCACCGAGGCAGGAGGCCGCTGATGTCAATTCGGCCTCGGAGAGGTCTCTGTCCCCTGCCCGTGCTTTGGGACGGAGCGAGATCGCCGGGCACAACGCCGGCAGCTTCCTGCTGTGGGACATCCCGACATATTCAGAGATCAAGGCGGTCTATGACTTGCGCCACGAGGGTGACGCTCTGCTGCCGCAGGAGGGAAACGGGCTGGATCAAGGCTCCGTCAAGGTCAATTCTCTGATCCGGTTGCAGAATCATTCGGCGGTCAGGGCCGGGGCGGAATATTCAAGAGGAGTGAAAAGGAATGTCCTTTGGAACTCAACCTCTGATTTTGAGCTGCTGTACCCAGATGTGATGGTGGACACGGTCGGAGGCAATCTCCAGAAAGAGCAATATTCATTCTACGGAGCCTGGTCACGGTTGATCGGGAAAGCGCACATCGGAGTTTATGGCGGCTACAGGGCATTGCACGAGTACCGTCAGGTGGATCCGCGACCAAGGTCGGTCACCTCCGATCTGAACGCCGCATTGACTGGTGGAATCGCTGCCAAAGGCTATGTCTTTGACCTGAACGCCGCATTCAGAGTTTACAAACAGTCTCAGGATGTAAGTTTCTATGATCAGCTTGGAGCCAATACATCCGAGTTGCATTTCACCGGTCTTGGAAGCCGTTTCGCAAGGTTCGACGGAGCCGGGGACTTTACTTCAAGCAGGTACAACGGCCACGGTTGGGAAGTCTCCGCGACAGTCACGCCGGGACATCCCGATGGCTGGACAGGATTGCTAGCCTACAACAGCCTGGATATCGAATGTCTTTTGGTCGCCAACAATGAGGTGCCGATCACTGATCTGTGGATTCAGAAAGTGAACGGTCTCGTAGGTTACAAACGGCTAAGCGGCTCCGTGAAATGGAATATCCTCGCAGGGATAGGCTATGAGCTTAGGCAAAGCACGGAGAACATCATCGACACCGGCAAGAACAAGGAATATGCGGTGCTGGGTTCATTGACGATGTACAGGAACAGGATTCTATCCGCGGAGATGAAAGGAGCCGTCGAAATTCCTTCTGTGGCGGGTACAATCATCGCCGAGCCTGTCTTTGAATATTACCGGTCTTCCGCCGAGTACATATTCCCGAAAAGAGAGATGACTTTCAGTTTTGCGGATGCGGGTTTGAAAATGGGTTGGAGGAAACCGCATAAATGTTGGATGTTCAGTGCCAATGTAAGCTTGCACCGCACTTTCAGTCTGGACGGAGCGCTTTCGCTTCCGAAAGAATACACCGAAGAGAGGATTCTGGAACATTATGAGCATTTTCATTCGATGATTTCCTCAGGGCGGACAACCGCCGGGCTGAGCCTTGGAATCCAGCGCAAGGTCGGACAGAACACGGCTGTTTTCCTCAGGCCGGAATTCGCGTTCAGATCCATTGACGGATTCGGTCAGGCAGAGTATCTGACCGCAGCCATCGGGCTGGCTTTTTAGTAAACGGAAATTAATTATTGTTTAAACAACTGATAGATTATGAAAAAGTTACTTTTAATCCTTTCAGCAGCGCTCGCTCTCGCGGCCTGCAAAGATGAAGATCCGATCTTCACCCTGTCAACCGAAGAGTTGAAGTTTGACGCAAACGGAGGCACACAGACTGTGTTCATCTCCACCAACAGAGACTGGACGGCGCAGGTGCCACAGACCGACACTTGGTACACGGTCTCAGCCCTCAGCGGTAATTCCGACACCGAGGTGACCGTCACGGTCGAGCCTTACGAGGACGCCGCACCAAGAACATCAACATTTACCATCAACAGCGCGTTCGGTCCCAAGACCATAATGCTCACCCAGAATGGTCCGGTTCCGCCGGAGCAGCCGGAGGCTTCCAAACTGTTCGTCAGAGGGAAAGGCGGAAGAGTCGCATTTCCGGCCGTTCAAGGCTATGTGTATGAAGTCGCGGAGACTCCGGACTGGATCACGGTCGCCGAGACAAGAAAGGACAGTGTGGTCCTCCAGTTGGACACCAACAGGACTGACGCTTACCGCACCGCTGACATTGTCCTCAAGACAACAGCCGGAGCAGAGTTGGAGAAAGTGGCCCTTGAGCAGAGTTGGAGGGACATCGAGCCGGGCGAGGTGCTGATCGAAGAAGTGTTCTTCACCAGCAACGCCCTTCCTACCACCGGGAGGCCGGACAAGTTCCACGGTGACCAATACTTCAAGATCACGAACAACTCAGACGAGCTTCTCTACTTTGACGGCATTATGATCTCCGAGGCCAAATACCCTTCATCCACCAAGACTCCGTTCGAGTTCCTCGATCCTATCAAGAAAGAAGCCTGCGGAGTGGGAACCGTCTATGTCATTCCTGGAGGTGGACACGATGTTCCTGTAGAGCCGGGGAAATCCATAATCATCGCCAACAATGCGCAGAACCATCTGGCGACCAATCCTAACTCGTTCGATCTGAGCAACGCTGATTTTGAATGGTACGACAAATCCACATCATCATCCAATCAGGATGTGGACAACCCTGACGTTCCGAACCTTGATATCTGGTTCACATACACTCTCTCCGTATGGATTCTCCACGACAGAGGATTTGAGGGATATATCATCTCCCTGCCTCCTTACGGAATGACAAAGGAGAAGTACCTTGAGAGCTACAAGTGGGAGGGCAAATACATCAACCACTCTCTTGTTGGAGACTTTGAGATGAGCATCGCAAGCGCATACAAGATTCCTAACACCTGGGTTCTGGACGGTGTGAACACCGCCATCGAGGAGGATTTCCAGTACACCAGCTGGGATGAGTCCATCGATGCCGGCTGGACCCACTGCGGCAAGATCGACAAGGACCCTGAGCGTTACGGCAAGTCCGTCCTCCGCAAGAGAGGCGACGACGGCAAGCTCATCGACACCAACAACTCCACCAACGACTTCACACCGGACTCCACTCCGTCCCTCAAACAGTAAACTCTATAGGTGAATATAAAAAAAGACATCCGAAGGAAGATTTTCCACCGGATGTTTTTTTTATCAATGATCACATCATTAAATATCACCAGCCGACTTTCTGACTGCCAAACCTATAGCCTTCCCCAACAAAGGCGGTACAGCATTACCAATCTGAACCAACTGCTTATTCTTAGGCCCCTCAAAGATAAAATCATCCGGGAAAGATTGAAGTCGGGCCATTTCACGTGCGGTCAGAACTCTCGGCAACTTAGGGTGTACATTAACCCCACCATGATTTTCCTTTATTGTACACGAAGGTTCATTCCAAGGACACTTTTTCCAAGCGTCAGAATAGCCTTTGTACAAACTTTGCCCTTCGGGGCAAGCTTTCATTCTTGCTTCCATATCAGGCTTATGTTTTGTCGGGACATGGTTGAACGCCTTATCCTCAGGATGGTTCATCAGATCCGCAATCGCCTCACCGGTGGTGATATATTTATCTGGTGTCAACAATGCTTTCGGATGATAATTTCTCTTTCTTTCCCATCACCTTTATTCTTGACGCCACAAAGATACTAAAAATAGTATCTAAAACAAATTATTGTATCACAAGTTCATACCAACAACAATTCCGGTCACTTCGACTAGCTCAGTGACCGGAATGTAAGAGATAACAAGCAAAATGGATGGCTAATGGGTCACGGATTCTGTGTAAACGTTGCCATAAGGATCCTTGGCGGTGACGGTGATCGTCTTCCAGTCGGGGGACTTCGGAGTGTACTTGAACATATGGTCACAAGAAGCGTGGCTGTAGTTCACTCCATAGGCCGTCAGATCCTGAATCTTTATGTTGGACAGATTCGTGGAGGTTCCGTCCTCGTCAACGCTTACGGTCCAGGTGTAGTGCCAGTTGAAGACATTGATGATCATATCGCCCTTGGATGCGGTCTTGATCTTCAATGCGTCGATCATTTTGTCACATTCTCCTGGCTTGTAAACGCGCATCTGGAAGTTCCTGTCGAACAAAATGCCCTTCTGGTACTGATCAACCAGCTTAGGGCCGCTGAACTTGTAGATGTAGAAACTTCTCGGGCAGCCGTCATTGCATATTCCCAAAGCATTGTTGCTCCAACCTTCACCCATCACGGACGCGTGGTTGTGCTCTTCCACCATACCATTAATGGTTACGGTGTAGCCCTTGTGGAGATGTCCTGACAGGATAAGGGCAGGCCTACCTACCAAGAGGGAATAAAGCTCGCGGGCACTCTTCATATAGGAGAAATCATCCCCGACCTCACTTGAAGAAACGTAGCGTCTTTGGGATGGAACGTGCATAGACAGCACAATCATCTTATCCTTGCTTACGTAGGACAAATCCTGCTTCATCCATTCCATTGTGGCGGCAGAGATCTCTCTTCCATAACCAGCCTTGTCACCGGCCTTGTAGTCAATGTCGCTGATTCCGATGAAATGACAGTCTCCGATGTTGAAAGAGTAGTTGACCGGACCGAAACTCTTGCGGAAATAGTCGGCGGTAGCGTCATTCGTGGCCGCCTTGACATCAAAGTCGTGGTTGCCGATCACGTGGAACACAGGAATATTCAAGGATGTGATGACCTCCTTGTACTGCTTGTTCAGATAATCCATCTGATCCCAGACCATATCTCCGAGAGAATAGCCGTAAACAGGGCCGCTGAGGGTCTTCACATACTCCGTGATCTTAGGCATCAATGTCGCCTTAACCTCATTGTACGCGGTTTCGTTCTCAATCTGGATGTCAGCCATAGCAACCAGAGTGAAATCCGTCTTCTTGGCGGATGGTGTCAGAGTGAAATCAGACTGCACTGCCTGACCTGACATCAGCACAAAATTGTTGTAGATCTTCGGCAGGTTATCCGCGCCCATAGGAATCTCGTAGTCTGAAGGTACTGACACGAACACCCTCCGGGTACCCTTGGCAGCTTTCATTTGGTATATTCCCTGGTCATCGGTCACGACACAGTTCACTCCGTCGGAGACAACGACACCAGGGATCGGGTTTCCCTTGGTGTCCTTGACATATCCGACAACATTCATTCCCTCCTTGACGCTGATTCCCTTGTCATCCTTTTGACAGGCGACCAATCCGAGAACCAGCGCAAGGGTGGCAAGTATTGTTCTAAAGAACCAGTTCATCATTCAGCCTCCACGCTACCAGTGTAACCGTAGGTCTGCTTGACCAGTCCGCTTGATGCGGTGATCGCCTTCGTAGGGATCGGGAATCTGTTGAGCCACTTGTCCTTAGACGGCTTGTGATCCCACCATTCTCCTTCTGTGAACTGTCCCCAGCGGATCAGGTCAGTACGGCGACGCTCCTCGCCCACAAACTCGATCATCCACTCGTCCAGCATCCTGTACATATCCAGATTCGCTGCCGTCACAGGATCCGGGTCAAACCTTCCGGCG
>CAVKYA010000084.1:0-9131 GCA_963660255.1 Bacteroidaceae bacterium
CCCTTAATGGGTGAATGGTAAGCCCCATAATAGGGAAAGCGATGGCGAACACGGGGCGTACTTACCAACACCCCAGACGGCCTAAATTCAAATCCATATTTTATGACAAAGGAGGAGATGACGGCTATTGCCGACCGTATATCGGCAAACATTCAATTTTGTACCAAGGAAGTGCTTACAAGCGAGGAGGCGGCACGTTATATGGGTATCTCCAGAAGTTACCTGTATAAGCTGACCATGAGGCAGGAGATACCACATTTCAAGCCGATGGGAAAGATCGTCTATTTCAACCGTACCGAGGTGGAGCAGTGGCTGCAAAGCAACCGTGTGGCGACCGTGGACGAGGCGAGGGCACAGGCAGGGGCTTACTGTAGAAGAGGAGGTGTGCAATGATACTCACAGACTACTACAGGTTTGAAAAGGTGGCCTTGAAAAGCAAGTTGAGGATGGACTGCACCGCCTCAACCCACGGTTACCAGCCTTTTGAGGAGAAGCGGGCAAGGACGGCCACAAAGGAATCGGCCAAGCGGGATGCAACCGAGGTTGGCGCGCTTGTTGCCTACTATGGCGATGTGCCAAGCAACTTTGGCGGCAACGTGCACAGGAAGGCGGGAAAAGCCCTTACCATAAAGGGGCAAAACCTTTCCAGCATATATGTGCCTGATCCAGAAAGCGGGCTTGCCTATGGCGATTTCAAAGGCACCGAGGACGCGTTGTTGTTTATGTTCAAAGACCTCAACACGATTGATGGAAGAATACAGGAAGGCGGGGTTATCGAGGTGTTTGTGGCGCGTGGGAAAAGCAAGGATCGGGTACCGCTCTACAATATGCTTTCAGACGGTGAACTTGACGAGGAAATGGAGACTTTGAGAGGACTGGTAGAAACCGACTGAAAGGCCGTTCTCTATGTTAAGTTGTTTTCAGTTACCAAAACAGTAACCGAGGGTATGTATGACACGGTGTTTTTCAGACTGACCAAGGCCGATGCAAACGGGGTGGATTTCTTGGAGGATTTGCCCCGTTTCTTGGATGATGTCGGGGTTCACGACTATCGCGGTTTCACGTTCGTTTCAGGCAGCCTCAACGGGCTAAAGGTAAAGGCCAACTCTTGCCATATGGATGTGAGGGGCGGCAGCCTCTGCAAGTTCCTTTTGGGGGACAACTATAGCACGATGGGAAGAAGGGACACCCAACAGGCAATAGAGAAACTGTCAGATTCCTTGCATTTGCCGATGGACAAGGCCAGCGTTACCCGTATGGACGTTGCCCAGAATTTCATAATGAGGCACCCTGTTCCTGTGTATCTGAACCGCCTTGGGGCGTTGAGGTATGCTGACAGGCTGGAAGAGCCCAACGGGCTGTATTACACCCTTGGCGGTGGCCGCCTGTGCTTCTATGACAAGAACAGGGAGCAGAAAAGCAAAAACGGGACGATTCCAGACCTTTACACGGGTCGGAGCGTGTTGAGGTATGAATGGCGGGTTTTCCAGCGGTTAGCGGCCAAATTTGGGATGAATGAAGTAACAGGGGCGATGCTCTATAATGAGGCGTTCTATATCCAAATCCTCAACGGTTGGAAAGACGGCTATCAGGCAATACAGAAGATCAACGACATTGATACTACATTAAACCTTCAAATGATGAAAACAGTAAGACAATTTCACAGGGCGGGCGTCCTTTCCCTGATCGAGAAGGCGGGCGGCCAGATCCAGATGTTGAACCAGATCAAAGAGGCACAGCAGCGGGGCGATCTTACCAAGAAACAGGCTTTGGATCTTAGGAAGGTGGTCAATGAGGCGTGCCAAGTGAAAGAGGACGGTTTGACAGCCCAGAACGAGGCGATAAAGGAACTTGACAAAAAGGTGGCAGACGCGGTCAAATTTTACCGTTGAGAGCCGTTCTCTATGTTAAGTTGTTTTCAGTTACCAAAACAGTAACCGAGGTATCAGAAATTAAAGTAGTTTATTTTAGTGATGGCAAGACAGAAAAATGACGGCAAGGGACGGCTTGGCGGTCGGCAGAAGGGCACGCCAAACAAGGTTACCGCCAGCGTCAAGGAGTGGCTTTCAGCCCTTATTGACAAGAACAGAAGACAGGTCGAGCGCGACTTGAAGCAACTGGAGCCGAGGGAGCGGCTAGTGATGATTGAGAAACTGATGCAGTATGTCGTTCCCAAGCAACAGGCGGTCAGTGCAAGGGTGGACTTTGAGCGGCTGACAGAAGGCCAGTTGGACACGATTATTAGCGAGATTACAAAGGATTTTGACGATGACGCTACAGATTAACAGGGACAGGAAGATAGTTCTGCTGAAATGGTTGAGGCAGGGCTTTATAGACACATTGGATTTGCCCGAGGCCTATGAGGGTGGCAATTTGTTCTTGGAGTTGTTGAAGGAGTCCGGCAAGATCGAGGATGAGGGGGATGATGCAGCGGGCTTGTGATGGCCGGTGGGTCGTGTTTTTGGGAAAGGCGGGGACAAGAGCCCCGCTTTTTCCTTGCCTTGGCGGTTTTTTCAGGGAAACACGCTATCTTTGCAGTCCCTAAATGCAAGACGGCCGCCAGCGGCTGTTGTAGATGTTTTTGCCCTTTGCACGGTGGCGGCAGTGGAAACACCCGCGAGGCTTCTTGCAGCCTAGGACACCTAAACAAGGGGCTTTTGTTTCCTAAATGCAAGAATATGGAATACAAAGTAAGCAATCAGACCGCTGAATTGGTCAGAGCCTATGACCTTATGTCCGATGTGTACCAACACGCCTACACCGCCTTGTGTATGGTGTATTCAGAGGCTGACACGTTGGAGATCCTAGAGGAAAAGTTTGAGCCGAGCCTGAACCGTCTTAGGCTGTCATTGCTGGATTTGATCTCAATGACGTTCGAGGTCAACCGCGGGCAAGTCGGCAACGACCTTGTGTGAGACCCCGTCAGGCCGTGGAAATCGGTGCTTTTGGCAGGTAGTACACTTTTAGTACACCTAATGAAAAGAGAAACGCCTTTTAATCAGTCGATTAGAAGGCGTTTTGTGTGCGGGTGAAGGGACTCGAACCCATACGCTTGCGCACCAGATCCTAAGTCTGGCTTGTCTACCAATTTCAACACACCCGCAAGGCCTTTCGGCAGGGGAATCTAGATGATGATAGGGATTCCTCGGGGGAGGTCGGGCGATTGGAAGCTGCCTTCGCTCCGAGTCCGAAAGGATTACAAAGATATGGAGAAATCTCTTAATATTCAAATAAATCTTTTTGGTGCGATAGGTCCCTTCGACAGGCTCAGGGACCGGTTGGGGGGGGGCTACTGCGCGATGCCGGTGACGGTTTCGAGAGCCTTGAGGGTTTTCTTTTCCTCGGCGGAAAGGTCTTCGGTGAGGGAGGCGGAATATTCAAGCTCGCTTTTCTTGGCCTCGATGGCCTTCTGGGACAGCTCGTTCTGCTTGATGGCCTGCTCCACGCCTTTCTCGAATATGTTGTGGATGGCGGTGGTGAGGTTCAGCATCAGGCTGTTGACCTGATCATCGAACAGAGGGATGTTGCGGCTCTTGTACTTTGTCTTGCCGAGTTTCCATTTCCAGTCATCGAACGTGCCGTTGAGGTTGATGCCGAACTTGAACGGGATCGGGGATCTGAGGGCGGAGAGATGGTACTTGAACTTTTGGTCGAAGCCTTGCAGACCGCTCGCGGCGAGAGAGTACCGGTCGATGTCCAACAGGAACGGGAATATCTCCAATTGGTTGTCCTTGATGATGCCTCGGATGGACAGCGATTCAATGTGGGTGGAATCCTTGTCCTTGAACATCAGCGTTCTGCGAAGCTTGTTTAGATCCTCGCTCTCGGCCAGAGACAGATCCCGACCATCGATTTTGACAATGCCGCTCAAAGATGGAAGGACTATATTCATAGAAGTGTCGATCGCGCTGGTCGCGGCTATCTCGCAGTCGAGAAGTCCCTTGAACGACTTGAGCATAGGTACGATGCTATCCACGGCAGGGAAAAGTTGGATCACTTTCTCGGCGGTGATGCCGGCGAGCGTCAGGTCGAATCCGGCCTTGAGATCTTTCTTGGTGCGGGTCGAGTAGAACCCTTCCAGATAGACATCGCCCATATTCGTTGTCGCAAGGGTGTTGGTCGCCTGAAGGCAACGCTCCTTCATCACCAGATCCGAGGCCACCCAGGTTGTCTCAAGGTTTGAATATCTGATCTTGTTGGCTTCCAAAGTGACCTTGGCGTTGAGGTTGGACGGCAGCACGAGAAGCGATGTCGTAACGGTCGTGTCGGCATCGGTCAACTCCTTGACAGTGTTGAGGTAATCATCATCGTTCACGCCTGAGAGGGCGGCGTTGTGGCTCGGAGGGGTGAACTTCTTTCCGGCGTTGAGGGCTATGAGAATCTCGTTCACATCTATCACGTCCGAGGATATTCCAAGATCCAGATTGAGCTGGCCTTTGCCGGAGGTTAAGATCCTTTTCAGGCCAGAGAGTCGGCCTTTCGCCGAAATATCGGACACCCCTGACCGTACAGACAGATTCTTCAGGTCAATGACATTGTTGGAGAACTTGCCGCTGAACCCCGTGATCCTGTTGTCAAGAGGGTAATACGGCGAGATGACAAGACCCTCGGCCACATTGATGTCTCCGGTGATGTCCCAGTTCTTGATGTAGTTCGCTATGGATTCCCCAAGCTGGATCTTGATGTCATTCTTCTCGAAATCCTTTTCGGAGAGGTAGTCCGGCAACGTGGCACCGACCGTGAACCTTCTGAAGGCTCTTTTGAACAAAGAATCACGTTTCACTCCAGGATAGACCCTCTGCAATGAGTCCAGCAGGTGTTTCCTGCGGATCTGCGTCTCGACCGAGTTCGGATGGGCGGCCACTGACAGGTTGGCGTCCCTCACGGAGAACCGGTTGACACCCTCACGGAGCGTTATCTTTTTGTTGCCGCTCGTCAGGCTGAGGAACGGCACGACATTCTTGCCTATCAGGTTCTGGCTCAGTTTGAATGTGTTGGCCGAACCGATCGCCCCGATGAAGCACGAGTCAAGATCCATCATTCCGATGGAGGAGATGTCAAGGTGGCCGTGTATTGGATGTCGGTCCGGTCTGCCGGCCATAGGCTCTTCAGAGTTGTGGGCCGAAAGACTGATGCCGGTTCCTCTTATGAATGTCGATGCGCCATATTCTGCGAACACGCTGTCAACCGCCACCATCAGGCCGCTGTGCCGATGGTCGCTCTCTCCGTGCTCGTGATGGCCCTCCTCCTCGTGACTGAACGCCCCGAGGCTGATGTCCGTGTGGCCGATGTAGGCGAACAGGGTGTCTTTCGGAACGCTGATCTGGATTCCGTTGCTTTCCAGAAGCCCTTCCAGTCCGATTTCGGAGAAATTGAACAGATCCAGCTGCGAAAGCCGGAACCCTCCTTCGATGATGCCCTCAAGGTCTCCGTGGGCGGTAAGACCGAGGCTGTCAGGAAGATAGGTGACCAAAGAATCCAGCACGAAATGGAGGTCGGAGCTGATGTCGAACAGCGGGTCGCCGCCAAGCAGATCCTCAGCCGTGCCGCTCAGCGTCACTTTCATTCCGTTGACGCTGAAACAGAAGTCCGGCACCTCGGCGGTGAGTTTCCCATCCTCGCTCCTTGCCGTGATGTCCAGATCGAACCGCCCGTCCCCGTCGATCCCTTCCCAACCGATCCGCGAATCCGGCACCTGAACCTGCACGGAAAGCGGAGGCAGTCCTCCGGTACTTTTGTCATAGAAACCATCGCAGGAAGCGTTGACGGTCAGTAGCGCATCCGTGCGCAACTTCTTCAAAACAGGGAAGTTGTCCCCGAAATATTCAACCAGCTCATTGACGGAAGCCTTATCGATGCCGGCCGCCGCCTTGATGTGAATATTCTCCCCCGAGAAGTCGGCTTTTCCGCTGGCGTTCAATCCGATGGTAGCGACCGAAGCCCGCAGTTTCTCCACCGAAACGACCTTCTTTTTAAGTTCCGGGAATATGTCCCCTTCGATCTCCACCGGAATCGCCATCCTTCCCGATGACTTCAATCCGAGGAACAGCCTGGATTTGAGACAGACATCAAAATGCCCCGTTTTCTCCTTTATTCCGAGATGCTCAAGCCCCAACGCGACCGTGTCCGCCGGCAGCCTGCCTGCCACAAACAGCGAATCCAAGGACAGGCTCACCCTCTCGATCTTCCCTTTCCTCGCATCATAATGTCCTTTCGCTGAAAGACTTTTAAGGAATATGCATCCGAATATGGTGTCCGAGGGGTTGGTATAGACCACGAACGGCCGTCCGTCAAGACTGACCTTGCCGATTGAGATAGGTGGCAATGTGGAAGAAGAAGTGTCGCTGTCATCTTTCACGGAACCGTCGCCGAACATATTCCAGTTCGCCGATGTCGAATCATATTGATGTGCGAATATTCTCGGATGTTCCAGCATCGCGTGGCGAATCCGGATCCTGCCGACCGCAGCCGCAAGGTAATTGACTGAAACTGACAGTTTTTTGAAATGCGCCAGCGTGTCGGCCTCCTCTCCGCGTCCAGAGCCGAGCAGATAGCCTCCCGGAACATCAAGCGAGTCGAAGGCCGCGAACCTGTCGTGAGGATACGTGATGGAGAAATCGTCAACCGTGACGTTGAGGTTAGGGAAACTCCTGAACATCGATGCCTTGATGCCGGAGAACGTGACATCCCCGTCAACATATTCACTGGCCAGCCTGTCCGCCACCCGCGTGAGCACATTGGAGTTCAGGGCAACCTGAAGCACAACGATGACAAGCGCCCATATTCCCAAAACCGTCCACAGCACCGGCTTCAGCCAGCGCCACTGGGCACGTTTGAAGATTCTCATTTTCATAGCCTACAAAACTACATAAAAATTCTGTGCTTTTGACATTTGTCGCACAAGAAGTTGTTGGAATGAATATGGCCGAAAACAATTCAGTGTGTGCGAATGCGGAAAAATGACTATCTTTGGGACATCGGTCCGCAAGCGGACATAACTTGTTAAGACACAGACAATGAAAACGTACTTGAAACACGTCTCCCTGATGCTTTGCGGCTTTCTCGCAGGTGCCGCCTCCTTCGCTCAGGTCATCTACATCAATGATTCCGATGGACGGAATCAAGCCCATTCCGGCCATTTTTCCGTGACCGGGGAGCCTGTAAAGACTCTTTCTCCGGTGTCGATGTCGAATGTCCGGCTCCGGGAAGGGTTGTTCTCGGAAAGATACGCGTTGAACAGAAATTATCTGATGAGCCTGGACAGCGACAAACTGCTCCAGAATTTCTATTATGAGGCGGGAATATCCAAGACTGGCCACACGGAGGTGAACAAGGACGGGAATTTCGGCGATTTCCATTGGGGATGGGAGTCGCCAAGCAGCCAGCTGAGGGGACATTTCCTCGGTCATTGGCTTTCCGCCGCGGCCTATCTGTACGCCGAGACCGGAGATCCGTCCATAAAGGAAAAGGCAGACAGAATCGTGGACGAGCTCGCTCTTTGCCAGAAGAACAACGGTGGGGAATGGGCGGGCTCCATTCCGGAGAAATACCTTCGCCTGATGGCTGACGGCCAACCGATATGGTCCCCTCAGTACACTCTCCACAAGACACTTATGGGGCTTTACGATATGTATGCGATGACCGGATCGGCTAAAGCCCTTGATGTGTTGGACAAGTTCGCTGACTGGTTCCACCGCTGGTCCGGCGAGATGGTCGCGGAAGGCAAGTCCGGTGCTGTCTATGGAGGCGAGACAAGCGGTATGCTGGAGATCTGGGCGGATATGTTCGCTGTCACGAAGAACAAGAAATATCTCGACCTTATGGAACGTTACGGCAGTCCTGGGATGTTTAGCGAGCTTTTGGACGGGAAGGACGCTCTTTCCTGCCAGCACGCCAACGCCAGCATTCCGTGGACACACGGGGCCGCAAGGGCGTATGAAGTGACAGGAGATCCTTATTGGAAAGATGTGACTATGGCTTTCTGGCGCAATGCCGTTCAGGAAAGGGAGTCGTTCTGCACCGGCGGCCAGAACGCTGGCGAGTTTTGGATTCCGGCCGGACATCTGGCCGAGTTCGCCGGCGAGAACAATCAGGAACACTGTACGGTCTATAATATGATCCGCACCGCCGATTACCTTTATCGTTGGACCGGCGAGTCCCGGTACGCCGACTACATCGAAAGAAACATCTACAACGGCCTTCTTTCCCAGCAGCACCCAGGCACCGGAATGGTTGCCTATTTCCTGCCGATGGGCGGTGGCTACCACAAGGGCGGAGAGAAGGGATGGGGGCATCCGACAATGGACTTCTATTGCTGCCACGGCACCCTTGTCCAGGCTCAGACACGTTATCTTGAATATATCTACTACACTTCAGACAAGGGACTGACTGTCAGCCAATATATTCCTTCGGAGCTGGACTGGACCTTCGAAGGAAAAAAAGTTTCTGTGAGTCAGGATTTTTCGGTCAAGGATTTCGGATCGGACTTCGGGGAGAACCGTTGGAGAATGAATGTCGGTGTCAGGGCTGAGTCTCCGGTCGGATTCTCATTGACGTTGCGCGTCCCGTGGTGGGTCAAGGGCAAGCCGATGGTAAAGGTGAACGGTGAGGAAGTGAGACCGGTTGTCAAGGATGGTTATATCACCATAGACCGTGTCTGGAACGATGACAAGATCTTTGTGGAGTTTCCGACCGAGCTCTATGCGGAGCCGCTTCCCGGCAGGAAGGACACCTATGCCTTTATGGAAGGCCCTATCGTCCTTGCGGCCATTGCTGATCAGGAGGTTACCTTGCACGGTGATCCTTCCAAGCCCGGGACGATTCTGGCTCCTGAATATCACCAGCAATACAAATCCATAAGATGGCAGCAGAGCCATTACCGTACTTTGAATCAGGACAAGACCATCCGTTTCGTTCCGCTGTACGAGATCGCTGACGAGCCGTATGTGATCTATTTCAATGTTGAGAAGTGAAAAATAAATCGGGCCGCCGGAATGGCGGTCCGATTTATTTTTCAAGTCGAAGTGAACTTTTTTACTGCTCGTCAAGCAGTTGGAGGTGCTGAACGTAGATGGCTTTCATCTTCGCGGCTCTCTTCTTTACAGAAGGCTTCTCGAAGTTCTTGCGGGCGC
>CAVKYA010000085.1:0-9105 GCA_963660255.1 Bacteroidaceae bacterium
ACCAGATTGAGGGTGAAAGTCTGCTTGCCGTCGAACGTGCACGGGAAGCGGCTGTAATAGGCCTCGTCACCGAGATACTGGGCTATGTCGGAGACATAGACATATTCATCGCTGCCGCTGTAATAATAGCCTACCGACTGCCCGGGCACAACCACAGAATTGTCGCTGTTCACCTTGAAGAAGAAGTTGACACCTGCGCCCCAATCCAGAAGTCTGAATATGTTCGTGGTGCCTTTGGCGCGCTCGACGAGCATTCCCCGCTGGTAGCCCTCATAGAACTGTGAATAGTAATATGTAGCCGTCTGCTGCACCTGCTCGCCGCTTTCGGTGGTTCTCATATATGGTTCCCACTCCAGAGTGAACGATGCGGTGAGATCCAGGAAATCACTGTACTGGGTGATGTAGGCAGGATCATCGCCGAGTTCCGCGTCCCTGCCGATGATGCATAGTGAGGCGGAGACGCTGGAGCCGAGAACCACGGCGTTCATATTCACGGTCACAGGAACCTCAACACTATACTGTCCGTCAGGAATGACCACAGTGTCACGGACCGAGAAGAGGGAAGCGTTCTTGCCGCTTTTCTGAAGCAGGACACGGTAGGTGCCCTTGTTGCCGTTTCTGGCAAGCACAACTGTGAACTCCCCTTCCTTTGTTCCTTGCTCAAACTCTTTGGTTAGGCTTTTCTGGACAAAGTGGATCTCCTTGTTGTCCGAGTCATTGGAAGATGCCATCTCACCGATCTGTTCCTGGTCACAGGCGGCCAATGAGAGCAGCGCTGCGGAGGCGCACAACAAATATTTCAAAAACTTTTCCATTATGGATTCTGATCTTCTTCGTTAATGTTAGGGTTGTTGTTGATCTCATCCTGAGGGATGGTCATCACCCAATCGTAGGTGTCAGGATTGGTGAGGTTGATTCCGTTGCCGGCCATCGTGGAGATGCACTCCTCGGCGAATCCGTCGGAGGTCTTCCTGTCGATTCCCTGACCAAGGCGGCGCACATCCACCAATCGGCCAAACTCACCCCAAAGCTCGATTCTCTTCTGCACAAGAATATTCTCAAGCAGCGAGCCTGTCCAGGATGTCGTGAGCGAACCGAGCATCGTCCCGCTGAGATTTGACGCGTCGAAGGTGGCGTCCCTCTTCTGCATCACGGCGTTGAGATACCTGACAGCCTTGTCCTTGTCTCCGAGACGGAGGGCGGCCTCGGCAGCGTCAAAGTAGAACTCCTCGACCCTCATATAGATGTAGTCCCCAAGCCAGGCGGCCACATTCGTGAACTTGAACTTCTTGGAGATGTATGGTGACTCCTTGTCGTCCGGATCCCACCAGGCACGGCGGATGTCCCCCGGACGGATCTGCTTGTAGAGACTGGAGTTGATAAGTTTCGGTGCAGACTGGGCGTAAGCCCCGTCAACGTTGTCCATATGCGCGAAGAAACTGGCGTAGCCTCCGGCCTGCTCGGTGTTCTCGATTCCCGCGCCCCACATCACGTTGGAAGCCGAAAGGGTATTCATTCCGTTCATCAGCTCGGAAGATCCTCCGATTGAATATTCCTCGGACTTGATGATCTTCTCCGAAGCGTCCAGAGCGGTCTCCCAGTCTCCAGCGGCCAAAGCCACACGTGCCTTGACGCCTAGGGCCACATAATAGGAAATATGTGATTTTGTGCCTCCGAGGACAGACGCGTCACCTTTTTCGAGCAGATCGATGGCGGTGTCAAGGTCTGAGTTTATCTGGGCGAAGACTGTCTCAAGATTCTCACGTTTCTTGCCGACGAAATCCTTGCCGGTAGGCTCGGTGTAAATCGGCACGCAAGGGTCTGACCAACGGAACTTGTCCTGCAACGCGCTGTAAGGCGGACGGGCGAACCAGTTAGCCAGATTGAAATATGACAGGGCACGAATGGCGTAGGCATTGCCGAGCACATAGTCCACATCGACCTCGCTTCCGGCCATTGTCTTCTCAGCCGAGATCACATAGTTGGCGTTTGAGATCCAGGTATAGTTGGCATTCCACACGTCATACGGACGGAAACTGTCCGAAGTGTAGAACGACTTCACGTTGTAGCAGTGGTCGTACCAGAACCATCCGTTGCCCTGGCTCTGCATTATGAAGTCATCCGCCATCGACTCAAGGGCGATGTTGTAGGCGGAGATTCCGAAACACTGGTGGGCGTTACCACCGGTTGACCAACCGGCCGTCCACATCGTCCTGTATATTCCGTCCACTATCGTCACCGCAGTGGTCGCCGACTTCAGGAGATCCTCCCCGGAACCGGAATCCGTAGGCTGGAATTCCAGATTGCAAGAAACGGCGCAAAGAGCCGCCGACAATATTGATAGTATCTTTTTCATTCCTTTAGAAGTTTATGTCAATTCCCGCTGCCACTACCCTTGATGGGGTGTAGGTGTAGGAGACTGTTCCTGTGAAGTTGTACTGAGGATCCATTCCGTCCATATGGCAGAAGAGAGCCAGATTGTCAGCGGTGACAAACACCCTGCAAGCCCCGATCCCGGCCTTCTTCGTCAGAGAGGCAGGCAACGTGTAGCCGAGGGTGATGTTCTTGATGGCGAAATAGGATGCGTCAATCAGTTCCTCGCCGGTGCTTGAACGGCTGCCGCCGATCTCCACGAGAGGAACATCCGTGATGTCGCCCGGTTTCTGCCAGCGTCTGAGCACGTTCTTGTGCCAGTTGTTTCCGGCGTAGGTGACGTTCATCGCTCCACCGTAAAGCCCGTCGTAGATCTTTCCGCCGACCGAGAAAGTGGTCAGGAACGAGAAGTCGAAGTTCTTGAAGAACGTGAAGTTGGATGAGAAACTTCCGGAGAACAGAGCCTGGCGGCTGCCGTAGTAGTACTTGCTCAAGGATGCCAGACCGACATTGTCGGTGACATATTCATCACACTTCTCGGTCACGATCGAGCCGGTCTTGTCCACGGCGTAACGGTAGTAGGCGTAGTAGAGCTGACGGCCTGTAGAAGGAGAGACTCCGGCTGACTTGGACATATAGAATGTGTAGATCGGCTTGCCCTTCTCGATCACGACGCTGCCATAGTTGATGACATCCTGCGATGAAGTGAGTTCCGTCACCTTGTTCCTGTTCATCGAAAGCATCAGAGACGCGTCCCAATGGAAGTTGGAACGATCGAATATCACTCCTCTGAACGAAGTCTCCAATCCCCTGTTCACCATCGAGCCGACATTGTCGTCGTAGCCGGAGAATCCGGAGGAGATGGCGAGAGGGTTGTTAAGAAGCATATCGCGGGTCTTGCGGGAGTAATATTCAATGGTGGTGGTGAGCCTTCCGCCAAACATACTGGCCTCGACACCGGTGTTCAGGTTGCCGTTCTTCTCCCACGTGACGAGTTTGTTCTCGATGGAGGAAGCGGTCGAGCCAGGACGGGTGCCGTTGGACCAGCCGTAGCTGAAACGGCCCTGCCAAACGTAGTACGAGCCGAGATTATCGTTACCCTGCACTCCATAGGAAGCCTTGAGGGTGAGGTTGTTGAGCCAGTCGGAAGTGGATTTCATAAAGTCCTCCTCGGAGATTCTCCACGAGGCTCCGACCGACCAGAAGTTACCCCACTGGTTTGACTTGTGGAAGCGGGACGAACCATCGGTACGCCAGGAAGCGTCGAAATAGTAGCGGTCACGGAAGCCGTAGTTCAAACGCGCGAGCACCGACTCGATGGCATAGTCATTTGAATATGACGTGTTGCTCAGCGTGGTCACTGCCGAGCCGAGCTCGTCGATGCCGTCCACGATGCCGCTCTTGGAGCCCAACTGGTAGTTATAGTTGTACCGATAGTACTCGTGACCTGCAAGAAGGTCAACGGAATGCTCTCCAAACTTCCTGCGGTAAGTGAGCAGTTCGTTGAGCGTGTAGCTCATCGTCCTCGTGTTGTACTTGCTGACGGTTCCACCCTGAGAGGCGGCGTTGCCGTGGTACTTGTCGTTGGTCGTGGTGCGGCCGTAGTCCGTGAAGTCCACACCGAGGTTGATGTCAAGATTGAGACCGTAGAGCAATGCGTCCTTGTTGATTGTCCCCAATTTCACGAACGTTCTGGCGGACACGGAGTTGCGCTTGTAGTAAGCCTTGTTGTTGTACAGTTCGGCCTTGGAGTTGAAGCCCTGGGCGGTGACACGGTTGGCGTAGCCGTTGTCCTCCTCGGATCCATATTCATACTGCCTGTTTCCATTCGCGTCAAGCACATCGTTTCCGTCCATATCCTTGAGATAGACAGGATAGACAGGCGCCATAAACTGGGCGGTGTACCAGACGTTGGAGGTCGCGCTTCCGGTCGCGTCCTGAAAATCGGACACGGCGTGCGCAAGGTTGGCGCTCATTCCCATCTTGAACCAGTCCGTGGCCTGCACGTCACCGCTGATCCTTCCGGTGAAACGGTCGAAGTCAGTGTTCTGGAGAGTACCGTTCTCCTTGTAGTAACCCAAGGAATATAGATAGGTTGTCTTCTCAGTTCCGCCACTGACGGAAAGCACGTGCTCGGTGCGGAAAGCCTTCTCGTTGCTGATCTCGTCCATCCAGTTCTCGTTCCAGGCCGCCACAGCGTCATCCTGGATCTTTCCGGACTCCTTGTTGATCAGATCAGGCCAAGAGTAGTTCTTGTAAGGGTTGTAATATTCAGGGTTCTTCAGTCCGCCGATCGTCTGTCCGAGGTTGTTGGCGGCATAGACGCTGGCGGCCTCGAAGTCCATTCCGGTGCCGTACTGGGCGGAGTTGCGAAGAGCCTCGTAGGTCAGTTCGACATAGTCGCTCATCCCGACAAGGTCATAGCGTTTCAAAGCCCTTGAGGCCACGCCGAAATTACCTTTGTAGCTGACGTTCACCCTGTCCTTACTTCCTTTCTTGGTGGTGATCACGATGACACCGTTAGCTCCACGGGCTCCGTAAAGGGCACCGGCCGAAGCGTCCTTCAAGACGGTCATCGTCTCGATGTCCGCAGGGTTGATGGCGCTGATGGCTCCATCGTAAGGAACACCGTCCACGACATAGAGAGGACTGGACGAAGCGTTCACAGAACCCGCTCCACGAACCATAATGGACGCGCCCTCGCCAGGCTGTCCGCCTCCGGAAGTCACCTGCACTCCGGCCACGGCTCCCTCGAAGGACTTCGTAAGGTTGCCGACCGGCCTCTTGCTGAGCTCGTCACCCTTCACCACGCTGGCGGAACCCGTGAAGGATTCCTTCTTCGCCGTACCGTATGCCACAACGATCACATCGTCCAGGATCTCGGCCTCGTCCTGCAGGACGAAATCCACGACTGTCTTTCCGTTCACAGCCTGCTCGGCCGTGGTGTAGCCAAGGTTCGAGGCGGTAAGGACAGCGTCGGACGGCACATTGGCCAAGGTATACTTTCCATCGAAGTCCGTCACGGTTCCGACAGTCGTTCCCTTGATGAACACTCCGGCGCTGATGACAGGCTCCCCTGTCTTGTCAACGACCTTTCCGCTGACTGTGATCGCCTTGTTCTGAGCTGACACCAAAGCCGTGGCGCACAGCAGCGGGACAAGGACGATCATTCTCAATATCTTGTTCAATTTCATATCTATCTGCTTATTTCGTAAGTGTCAAGGATCACCGGAGCATTGATCTCAATGCGTCCCTTAGGCTCTCCGTAAACCGCCGACCTTGTCGTTGCGCCTTCCGCTGTGGTGGCGGTGGCGTAACGAAGGATCTCGTCCCCGCTCGCCGAGGTCAAGGACACAAGCAACGTGTACTTTGTGCCAGGCTCCAGAGGAGTGTCGGTACCAAATGACATCGAGATCTTTCCGGTCATATTCAGAACCTTGACCTGTGTCGATGAGAAGTCCGTTCCCTTTTCATTCACCAGTTTGGCGGCGTCGGTCAATGTCACACCGCTCAGTTCAGAGCTGCGGCACATAAGGTAGCGTCCACCGGAAACCTGGATATTCAAGGATTCAGTCGCGTCGAAAGCGATCGACACCGCTGAGGTCAAAGAAGTGGAGGCCGGATAGGAAGAGCTTGTGCCAAGCGAGACAAACGCCCAGTCATAGTACGTGGCAGTGGCCATAGTGCTGAGAGTGTTCACAACGAAGGTCGAATCCCCTGCCTCATTGATCGCCAACGTGCCCAATGTGTAGGAGTTCGCTGCCGACAACGGGGCGAATCTGGTGGTAAGGCCAGACTCGTCATTGACTTTCTCGATGTATTCCGCTTCCGTGACAGAGCTTCCTCTAAGCGCGGTGTAGCGCCTGAAAAGATCGAACGAGCCGCCAAAATAGACATTGAATGAATATGTCGATGTGAGGACATAGTTCATCTTGGCCACGCCATTTCCAGTCCAGTTGGTCCAGACGCAGTTGGTGGAATTATACTGTCCGAACACGGAATGGAACATCGTCTGTGTGAACCAGTCAGCCCCATCAAGGGACGGCTCGGTCATCGTGTCGTGCGCCTTGGTCTTGGCGGAAAGCTTGTACAAAGGAGTCGTCGCCTTTCCGTCAAGGCTCACGCCGAACGCCACAATGTAGTACGAAAGCTCCGGATAGAGCGGGTACTCCGTGTAGTTGGACGAGCCTGTCTTGGTGTAGTATGACATTCCTCCCTCGACAGTCATATTACTGTCCTCGATAGCGTCCAGCATATATTTCAGATAAGTGTCCCTTATCTCGGTGTCGGAATGGTCGATGAAATAGCTTGCCGGCACTCCGAAGTACACATAGCGGAAATCCGGAACAGCATAGACGTTGAAGTTGGCGTAGTCCGAGCCACATTCCAGAAGCGACATAATGATCTGAGGGATGTCCTCGGACTCCGGACGGGTAGTGAAGCGAAGCTCCGCCTCAGGCGAGTCGTTCACATACTTTTCCCCTGACAGAGCCTTCAAATGGAACACGTAATCAGTGGATCCGTTGAATCCGCTCAGTTCCACAGAGCAGGTCTCGACCTTTCCGGTCATCCCCGCGACTGAATATTCATAAGCCGACGCTCCCGCGACCGGTTTCCAGTTTATGATCGTCCTGGACTTGTAGGCAGCCACCAGAACCGGCTCCGGTGCCTCAAGGACACTCTCGCCCTCTGTGATGATGTGGATCGTGACAAACCTCGAATCCAGGTAGTCACCATTCGTTCCCGCGTCAGTCCTGACGGAGAATGAATATTCCACCGACGGCTCAAGGTCAGCGAACGACACCGAACGCTCCCTTGTCGTCACAGTGTCCTTGTCATTGAATATGTAAGTGTAGGCTCCAGCGTCAGTGACAACATCCCAGGACACGCTGAAAGACGTGCTGGTGACATCGGAGACACGAACCTTCGGTTCCTGGAGCGAAGTCCGCTCCTGAGTCTCCTCCTTTGTGCAGGCGACAGCCGCCAAAAGAAGGACGAAAGACAGTTTCGTTATGATTGATCTGTTCATCGGTTGACTGTTACCTTAATTGTCTTGAACATTGAATTGCCGTCAGAGACAGTCACTTCCGTCTCACCGGAGGCTACACCTTCGAGTGAGAGGACTCCCTTTGAGAGGGATGCCTTCACTATAGATGGATCGGAGACTGAATATGACAGGACCTGAACAGTCGGGAAATATTCAGACAGGTCGAGTGTCTTTGTCTGGCCGACAGACACTGTCTGCGCCGGAATCTCGCCCAGATAGCCCATATACTGAAGCAGACGGTAGGTGTCGAGCATTCCAACGCCCATATTCCCGACATAAGGAGCGCTGAGGTTGGCGTTGATCGGACGGGCGGAGCTCAGAAGAGCGGAACGCAGCATATCCGGGGTAAGCCCCATCCTCTTTTCCTTGCCGTAGTAATAGGAAACGGCCAAGGCGCAGGCTCCGCTGACGTGAGGACAGGCCATTGAGGTTCCTTGCATATATTCATAGCCGGAGGTTCCGTCCTCGTTGACGCTGGTGCTGTAAACCCCGCCATAGTTGCTGTCAACATAGGTGTCGCCGCCCGGAGCGGAGATGTCCACCCACGTGCCGTAATTCGTGTAATAAGCCGCGTCACCGGTGTAGGAATATGAAGCCACGCTCACCACGCTCTTGTCTGCGGCAGGGAACGCCTGATAGTTGACGGCCTCGTTACCGGCGGCGAATATCACGATTCCGCCCTTCATCGGGCCGGTCTGATTTCCGTTCTCGTCCACGCCGGCGTACTTGACGAAGTAGTCGATGGCGCGTCTCAAAGCCGAGAATGAGCTGCGTGTCCAAGTGTTCCAGCTGAGTTTCTGGTTGTAGCCCCAACTGTTCTGGCAGATGACAGCCCCGTTGTCGGCGGCGTACTTCATAGCCCTGACGATTCCGCCGAGCCCTGAACCGGAAGAGCCGTTTTCGCTTGCGCCGAGTGTCTGGAGGGTCATTATCCTGACACCATCCTTATTGCCTGATCCTCCGGCGATTCCGTTCACGCCGATGCCGTTGTTGTTGACCGCGGCGATGGTTCCGGCGACGTGGGTGCCGTGCGAAAGGTTGGAGGATGTGATGATCGTCCCCTTGTTGTCCACGAAATTGAAGCCATAGACATCATCGATGTAGCCGTTGCCGTCGTCGTCGATTCCGTTGCCCGGAATCTCGCCCTTGTTGATCCACATATTGTCGGCCAGATCCTCGTGGTCGTACTTCACGCCTTGGTCTATGACGGCCACGATGACATCCGGATTGCCGGCACAAAGTTTCCAGGCCGCCCACACGTCAGCGTCAGCGCCGACAAGGCCGGTCTTTCCGAAGATAGAGCCGGTGTTGTTGTAGTGCCACTGCATCTGCTGGACCATCTTGTTCTCGTTGAACGGGAACACTTCCTTGCGGCTGGCCGACAACGCCATCGGGGCGATGCCAGGGGTGCCGTCGCCTTCCGCCTCAGACATCACGACCGGAAGGGAATATTCGATGCTTTCCACCGAGCCGCATTTCTTCAGCTGGGCGACCACATCCGAAGTTTCCAAAGTCTTGTCGAAACTGGCTATGTACCAAGTGTCAAGGCCTTCCGCACGGGTTCGTTCCTCAAAACGCCCGCATTCAGGGAAAAGCCTCTCAAGACGGAACTTTCCGTTCTGGGCCAGCACTTCGGAGACCTCACGGGTTCCGGCCGACGCATCGTCAGACGAACCAGCCGCCCT
>CAVKYA010000086.1:0-9063 GCA_963660255.1 Bacteroidaceae bacterium
AAACGGGGGACAATCGTGAAATGTCAAAAATTACAAAGTGTTTGAAAATAAGCGATTAACCGATTTTATCATATTCTGCATAGGGCTCTTCACTTTGCTCAAGGTATTCCAGATAAAGACGTTCCTTTGTCCACCCTCGTTTCTTTACCCTCTTGGCATACTCAGGAAGCAGTTTCTGTAACTCCTCTTTTCGTGACGATGTGTGCTCTGCTCTTGGCAAAAAGATTAAAAAATGCTCGGTTTTTACCGGCTAAAACAACTCCCTGTCCGAAATCAGGGGTACATTATACCTCGATGATGACTTCATTTTTTGTACAAACTTACTGCAATTATAAATATTTGTGGTACCTTTGTACGGATTCAATTATTGGATATGGAGAACAACGGGCTATTCATTTCTTCTTCCTCGGTGAAAGAACGGGGGCGGACAGAGTACTACAAGATGCTGGAAAAGGCCAGACAAGGCGAGCTTATTCAGGTCCGTCGCGGTGTTTATGCCACGTCAGAGCAGCTGAGTGGCAATATGATTGACATAGGCTCCATAGTTCCCGACGGCATTCTCTGCCTTTGGTCGGCCTGGAATATCCACAGGCTCACCACGTCACTGCCGCAGGCATTCCACATTGCCGTGAAAAGGGACAGAAGAGTGACCGTCCCCACATTCCCCCGGATTAAAGTCCACTATTACACCGAGAAAGTCCTTAACGTCGGCATATCCGATATGTCTGTCGATGGTCTTAATATAAAACTATATGACGTCGAGAGATGCGTGTGCGATGCCGTCAAGTTCAGAAACAAGGTAGGAATGGACGTATGTTCAGAAATCATCAGCAACTATCTTGAGCGTCCTGACAGGAACATATCACGGCTGATGGACTATGCAAAGATTCTCAGGGTGTCAACAATTCTTGGAAAATATCTGGAGGTGAAACTATGAGCAAGGAAATCGTAACGAATTATGGCAAGTCCATCAGAAGCAAGCTTCTGAACATCGCGAAGAGTGAAGACGTGTATTACCAGACGGTTCTAACACGTTATTTTCAGGAGAGGTTGATCTACAGAATGTCGCAGACCCCATACCGTCAGAACTTCTATCTGAAAGGAGGTGCGTTGATGTATGCCCACGAACGCTTTGCTGCAAGGCCCACATTGGACATTGACTTTCTCGGCAACAACATCAGCAACGACGGAGAAAGGATTGAGACAGCTTTCCGCGAAATCTGCTCATTTCCCTGCGAGAAGGACGGTGTGGTATATGACGTTGAGAATATCACATCGAAAAACATCACGGAATTCAAAGACTACCACGGTGTTCGCCTGAGCATTCCCGTTTCTATGGATACGGTTCAACAGGTGCTGACTATGGATATCGGCTTTGGAGATGTAGTGACTCCGTCCCCCGTTGACCTTGACTATCCGTCCCTTCTCGAGCATCTTCCCGGTGCCAACATTCTTGCCTATTCTCTGGAGACGGTCGTGGCTGAGAAGATGCACGCAGTCATCAATCTGGCAGACAGAAGCAGCCGTCTGAAGGACTATTACGACCTGTACCAGATATTGAGCACGCAGGAATTGGATGCCGCCATCTTGCAGGAAGCCATATCACGCACTTTCGAGAACAGGCGCACGCCGTATGACCCGGACACGATGTTCTTCAGAAAGGAATTCGGAACAAATCAGATAATGGAGACCCGATGGCGTGCCTTCATCAAGAAGATCACCAGCAAGTCAAGCCTTCAGTTCAGTGAAGTCGTGGCATATCTCCAGAATAGACTGCTCCCGTACTGGCAGAACCTGAATCACTGAAAAGATGGCAGGCTACCACACTTATTCCTTCCCTGACACTCGCAGCATCATTGTCTGCGGAGACATCCACGGAGAATTCAACACCGTGATATATAAGCTGTGCGTTCAGTATCAACTGACCGACACCCTGCTGATAGTAGCCGGCGACTGCGGATTCGGATTCGACAAGCCCGGATACTACGAGAATGTGTTCAAACGGAACTCGGCAAGGCTCAGCAAGGCGAACAACAGGATTGTGATGGTCCGCGGCAATCACGATGACCCGGCATACTTCAACGAAGAAAGGATAAAGCACGAAAGATTCCGCACGGTTCCCGACTACAGCATCATCTATGCCTGTGGGCACAATATTCTCTGCATAGGCGGAGCCGTCAGCATCGACAGGGATTATCGGAAGAAACACGATGCGAAACACACCGCTTCCTGTACGGCATCATACTGGGCGGACGAAATGCCTTTCTATGATGAAACTGCACTCAATGAGATTGGAACGCAATTCAGGATAGACACGGTCATCACCCACACCGCGCCATCCTTCTGCGAGCTGATATCCAAAAGCGGGCTATCGGAATGGGCGGCATTGGATCCCGCAATACCAGCCGACTGCGAGAGCGAAAGAAAGACAATGGATCAGATATATGAGCATCTCAAAGCTGACGGGCATCCGGTCCGCCACTGGTTCTACGGCCATTTTCACCAAAGCTGGAACTCTGAAATCGGTGACATCCTGTTCTCAATGCTGGACATCATGGAGTTCAAGGAGGTATTATGAGGTCTCCGGAAAGATTTTCACAAATTCTGCAAAATTTCTGTTCCCTCAGAAATTACGGGGACAAACGGGGGACAAAAATGAAAAGTCAAAAATCGTTAAATGCTTATTTGCAATAAGTTATTGAATTACTCTATCTCCTGCATCGGAAAGTAGCCCCTAAACACAATGTTCTGCTTATCGGTAAGTATATGTAGTCTGCCGTAATACGCAGAGTGCTTTCGCGACAACATATTGTCACGATTTTCGGTTTTTGCCGTTTTTTACAGTTTCTGTAACTATTCAGGTGTCCATTCATTGGCAGTCGGCTACAACCAATACCTCATCGAGGGCGAGACCATGACGATACTTTACTTTTTTCCAAGGAATTTATCATCAAAGGACAAGTTCAAGGTCGATGACATCAAGCCAGCGGTCGAATTTGCGGCCAACCTCTGAAAACCTTGAGACTTGGCGGAAGCCTAAGCGGCGGTGGAATTTGAGGCTGGGGAGGTTGTCGGCGGTTATGCAGGCGATCATGATATGGTAGCCTTGGTGGCGGCATTCATCAATCAGGCGGGTCATTAGAAGCGAGCCTACACCTTTACCGCAGGCTTCAGGAGCGAGATAAACAGTTGTTTCAAGGGTCTTTGAATATGCCTCACGCTCTTTCCAAAAATGGACGTAGCAATAGCCGATGAGCTCGCCATCATATTCATAAACATAATATGGAAAGGCGGAGGAGATTGTCTTTATCCGGACACGCATCTCTTCCGGCGTGACAGGTTCCGTCTCGAAAGTGATGGTCGTATCCGCAATGTACCGGTTATAGATGGCCGCGATGCGCGGGGCGTCAGCCAAGGTCACAGGCCTGAGAAATCCGTTCATATTCAGAAATTTTCCGGAAAATAATGAAAAAGTGGAAAATTAACTCTCCATCCACTGCGCTGGCCAGGATAATCCTTAGCGGTGTCGGAATTGCCGTCCGGTTATTTCCACGTGAAATTATCCTTCGCGGCTCCAATCTCGAAGTGGCATTTTGCGATGCCGAGATCGATGTCGGTGTAGCCGTTGAGCGCGAAGGTGGCTTTTGCCTCCACCACATTCCCTTCGTGCAGAATGAACTTGAATTTCTGCTGGTTGACGGCCGTAGGAGCCATAAGGACTGCCTCCATTCCTTTCTTGAACCATTCAGGCATAACCCCGTCCACTTCCACGAATTCTTCTATGCCTTTCTTCTGGGGATGCGGCACGCCCTGTGTCTCTCCGTAGCCGAGTGCGATGACGCAGCGCACAACATCACCGTCGCGGAGAGTGAAAGCCCCAGGGATTTTCTTGTAAGTCAAACCCACCCAGCAAGTGTTGAGTCCGAGAGTCTGTGCAAGCAGGACAATCTGCTCCCCATAGTATCCGATCCGCTCCCCGGCAACATCGCCTTTCGCACCGGCCATCACCAGATAGTTTTTGACACCGGAGAAGCTGCCGTATTTCCATATGCCCGAAGCAAAGGATTTCGGTTCTTCTGTCACCAGCTGGATGTTCAGCCCCGTATTTTGGTTTATCGTGTCAATTGATGCCTGTAAGGCGGTCACCTTCTCCGTCTCGATCGGACGGTCCATATACTTCCGTACCGAATGTCTCGCTTTGATTGCGTCAATAAGATCCATGTCAAAAATTCTACAATGATGAATATAACCTGTAACCGCCCCTGAGGCTGTTCTTCACGGCGCAACTATGCAAAAAATATGCTTAAAACTCACCAGGCAAATCTTTTCGCATCACTATGCAGTATTCCCAGCATACTGTCTTTTAGAACATGGGTACAAGAGTAGTTACCAATAGGATATTTGCAGGATTATCACTAAATTCGCCATCCGTTGATGAACAAAATATTGTATTGTAATGAGATTGGTGATTCAAAGGGTGTCGCGCGCCAGCGTTGGGATTGAAGGCCGGACCGTTTCCGAAATAGGCAACGGCCTTCTGGTTCTTGTCGGAGTTGAACTCGGAGACACGGAGGAGGATATGCGATGGCTTGTGGGCAAGACAGTGGGGCTGAGGATATTCGATGATGACAATGGAGTGATGAACCGGAGCGTGACCGATGTCGGAGGCGGGATTCTTGCGGTGTCGCAATTCACCCTGACCGCTTCCACCAAAAAAGGAAACCGTCCCTCGTACATACGGGCGGCGGGTCACGAATTGGCTGTCCCGTTGTACGAAAAGTACTGTGAGGGACTCTCGGCCGCGCTCGGCAAGCCGGTGGGCAGAGGAGTCTTCGGCGCGGACATGCAGGTTTCCCTTGTCAACGACGGTCCGGTGACGATAATCATCGACTCAAGGCTCCGGGAATAGGCACAAGACCCCTCCGGGAACGGTTGGTGTCCTGTTCTTCCCGCCCGTCCAATCCCTATTCTTCATCAATGAATATCCCGGCGAGTTCCTCGAAAGAGCCGAGGCGGGTGATGCGCGGATGGTCGAACTCTTCCGTCATCTCGTGCCGCCACGTGGTGTGGAAAGGAATATGAACGCCGTAGCCTCCTATCTCGATTATCGGCCGGATGTCGGACTTGAAGGAGTTGCCGACCGCCGCGACCTCAGATGGAGCGACTTGTTCCACGTCACAGATGTCAAGATATTCCTTCGTGCCTTTTCCGCTGACTATGACCTTCCTGCAGAAGTACTTGCCGAGCCCTGAGCGCATGATTTTGTTCTGTTGGTCGAGCATATCGCCCTTTGTCATCAGAATCAGCCGGTAACGTCCTGTCCTGTCAAGAGCGTCAAGGGTTTCGGCGACTCCCGGAAGTGGTGTGGCTGGCAGGCTGAGCAGCGATTTGACACACGACAAAATCCGTGAAAGCCTCTCGCCCGGCACCTTGCAGCCGGACACCTTCAAAGCCGTCTCCATCATCGAGATGCAGACCGCCTTGGCCCCGTAGCCCAGGACGGGCATATTCGCCGATTCTGTCCTGAAGAGTTCCGCCGAGAGTTCCTCCGCCGTCCCATATTCCCCCAGTTCCTTCGTGAACACATCCTCGGCCTTGTCATAGTACGACTGATTGTCCCACAGGGTGTCGTCCGCATCGAAGACTATCACCTTGACATCCTTCATCATCTTCCTTAAGATCCTTATGTTTGCGGCGTCAAAAATAGTGAAAAGAATCCGATTGACAATAATCGGCCACCTCCGGAGCCGCTTATTTCTTAATGACCGCAACCTTTGGAAATGTCGTGTGAAAGGTTTAACTTTGGGAAACCTAAGAGTATCATCTCATGAGAGAATTCAAGGACATCCAAATCGCCGTCGCCGGCACCGGGTATGTGGGACTGAGCATCTCGGTTCTGCTTGCGACTCACCACAAAGTGACCGCCGTGGACATAATCCCGGAAAAAGTCGAGAAAATCAACAGCCGCATCAGCCCCGTTCAGGACGAATACATCGAAAAGTACCTCCGCGGGGAGTTCGGCGGCTTCGAAACCTCCGGGGTTCCGTCCAGACTCGACCTGCTGGCAACCCTGGACGGGGCCGCCGCCTACAAGGACGCTGACTTCGTGGTCATCGCCGCTCCGACGAACTACGACCCCCAGAAAAACTACTTCGACACCCACTGCATTGAGGATGTCATCGACCTCGTGATCAGCGTCAATCCTGACGCCGTGATGGTCATCAAGTCCACCATACCGGTAGGCTACACCCGCAGCCTCTATGTCAAGTACGCCCTCAAATTCCTCACAGACCCCGCGCTCAAAGGCAAGAAGTTCAACCTGCTCTTCTCCCCGGAATTCCTCCGCGAGAGCAAGGCTCTCTACGACAACCTCTATCCGTCAAGGATAATCGTCGGCTACCCGGAAATACTCCCATCCGAGAAGAACAGTAAGTGGGATGAGGAGAACGCGGCCATAAATGCCATCGGCAGCCCCCTTGCCAAGGACTACGCCAAGACATTCGCCGCCCTTCTGCAAGAAGGAGCGCTGAAGGAAAACATCGACACCCTCTTCATGGGGATGAAGGAGGCCGAGGCCGTGAAACTCTTCGCCAACACCTATCTCGCGCTCAGGGTCAGCTACTTCAACGAACTTGACACCTACGCCGAGATCAAGGGCCTGGACACTCAGTCGATCATCAAAGGAGTTGGCCTGGACCCCCGCATCGGCACACACTACAACAATCCTTCATTCGGCTACGGGGGATACTGCCTGCCAAAGGACACCAAACAGTTGCTGGCCAACTACTCCGATGTCCCAGAGAACCTGATCCAGGCGATTGTGGAAAGCAACAGGACCCGCAAGGACTACATAGCCGACGCTGTGCTCCGGAAGGCCGGCTACTACGGTGAGAACGGGCAATGGGACAGTTCCAAGGAACATGGCTGCGTGATCGGGGTCTTCCGGCTCACGATGAAATCCAACTCCGACAATTTCAGACAAAGCTCTATCCAGGGCGTGATGAAGAGAATCAAAGCCAAAGGTGCGGAAGTCATTGTCTATGAGCCGACCCTCAACAACGGAGACACTTTCTTCGGCTCCACAGTAGTCAACGACCTTGAGGAATTCAAGGCGCGCAGCAACGCCATCATCGCCAACCGCTACGACACTTGCCTTGATGACGTGCGCGACAAGGTTTACACAAGAGACATTTTCAGGAGGGACTGACATTGTGGCCAGGCTGGAGGCCTGCGATTTCTTTCCCGGCCGCGACAGGGGAAGATCAGTGTCCCGCGGATCGGAGCGAGCTCTTCACGACGACAAGTTGCCAGTAGAGCAGTGCGGACAGCACTATCAGCCCACCGGCGATCCCGATGAACGGAATCGACAGATGCGTGCATACCAGACCGCCGACCAAGGCACCTGTCCCGATGCCAAAATTGAATATTCCCGAAAAAATCGACATTGCGACCGAAGTCTGCGACTGCGGCGTGTCCGTGATGATTTCCGACTGCATCGCCACATTGAACGCCGTGGCCGACATTCCCCACAACGCACAGACCGCTATGGTGGCCGTCAAGCTGGACGAAACCGGCAGAAGCAACATCACGCCGGCGATCAGTGCCACCATGGAAATGTTGATGAACCTGAAACGGATCTTAGGGTAATACTTTGAGAACAACATGCTTCCAACAATCCCGGCACCGCCGAAGATCATCAGCGTCATCGTGATGCCGCTCTCACTCATCTTGGCGACCTGCTGCAGGAACGGCTCAATGTAGCTGTAGGCAGTGTAGTACCCCGTGGCAAAGGCGGCGGTGGTTATGAATATTCCGATGAGCACCTTGTTTCCAAGCATCGCCGGCAGGTCGTGGGCGGTCATTCCGCCTCCGCTCGGGACCTTGGGCAGCAAAGCGAACAGATAGGCGAAAACGAACAGCGAGACGGCTCCGATGCTCAGGAACGTAAGCCTCCAGCCAAGACCCAGACCGATGACACGCCCGAGCGGAAGCCCGAGAATCATCGCTACGGAAGTTCCGGTCACTATCATGCTGAGAGCCAATGCCCTGTGACTGTCCGGGACAATCTTGACAGCGATGATCGACACGATGGACCAGAAAATCGAATGGGCGCAGGCCACGCCGATTCTGGAGACCATCAGCATTCCGAACGATCCCGAGAGGTAGGACATCACCTGAAACGAGGTGAACACGGCCATGACACCGAGCAGAAGCCGGCGCATCTCCATTCTGGAGGTCATAAGCATAAGCGGCATCGAAAGCGCCATCACGACCCAGGCATAGACGGAAATCAGCATTCCGGCTTTCGCCTCCGTAAGCCCGAAATCCCTGCCGATGTCAGTCAGCAGCGCAATCGGAATGAATTCCGAAGTATTGAATATGAACGCTGACAGTGTCAGCCCTACCAGTGCCATCCACGTTTTCAAGGACATGTCAGGTTCCTTGACTCGATCTGCAGTTACCATTGCCAAACTGTTTCCAACTAACCGGGCGCAAATTTAGAAAAGAATCCTGATTGTTGTACCTTACAGTTTGATATAAAACAATTTACAAGTCTTCTGAAATGTTTTACAGGGCAAGAAGGAAGTCATATCCTCGAACGGCCTCTTCGCCGGGAAGACCATATTCAGGGAGGCGGTGATCACCCGAGCGCTACATCAAGGACCATCATAAGGACAAACCCGACGGCGAATCCTATGGTGCCGATGTTGGAGTGCCGGCCCTCGGATGCTTCCGGAATCAGTTCTTCCACAACTACATAAATCATCGCACCGGCAGCGAATGCAAGGAAATACGGCAGGACAGGAGTCATAAGGGAAGCGAGAACAAGCACGAGAAGCGCTCCTACAGGCTCGACGATTCCACTCAATCCGCCGATCAGGAATGACTTGCGGCGGGAATTGCCGGCGGCGCAGTCCTCCGTCAAGGCTATCTTCAAGCAGCTCTCGCAGAGCTGGAAGAGTCTCACCAACGCGCAGATTCTTGCGTGGAACTCTTTGGCGAACACACAGAAGGGCAAGTCGGTTCTCGGCACGTCGAGCAAGATTTCCGGGGCGAACCTCT
>CAVKYA010000087.1:0-5165 GCA_963660255.1 Bacteroidaceae bacterium
GGACTCCGGCATTGTCTCCTTATGCCTTCCGAGCATATAGCCATAGAAAAGGGCCAAGGTCAGGTGCTGCGCCGCTTCTGCCTTGAACGCGCAAATGTTAGATGCCAACAAATTCTCCAAAGCCGTCTTATACCACGTGAACGGTGTCAGATCCTGCAGTCTTATCACGGGACTGTTCATCACGCTTGCCCACAAGGACGTTGACAGCGAAGCGTTCACGAACATCGGAGAAAGGAATTTGCCGGACATTATCAGAGCGAATCCTTCCATATCCGGAGAACTGCCGGCGGCATTGACTATTGAGTCTGACAGGACTATCACAACCGCAGGAGCCTCAATATGATACTTCCTCATATTAATGGACACCTCGCTCCATCCTTTCGTCACGACAATGGAGAACGTGACATCACAAAGGAATGGTTCGCTGCTGAAACTCTCATCGCTATGAATATCAACGATAAGCAAGTCTTCTCCCAGACGTTTGTTCTCGGGGGTTATGAGGGGGATGTTTTCCCTCCAAAGCAGATATGGAATCTTGTGGCTCATCGGCTCTTATATTTGCACAAAATTAATCATAATTCTCCCAAAAGAGAAAATTATCTATCAGTTTAGGAATTTTCAGCGAATATTATAGAATATTAGTCCAAAATACAAACCTTATTGAGCCTACCTTTGCGACATCAATTTTTAACGAATATGTTTATGAAGAAATTCGCATTCACTCTTCTGCTTGCCGCCGGTCCGATCGCGGCGCAGGCACAGACTCCGCTCAAGGTGGAGACCGACACTGTGATTGTCGTGAGGACTATCACCATCTCAGACAACAAAAAAGACACTACATTCACTATGACAAAGGACACGAAGGCCGTGGTTGACGGCTACAAGAAAATCGAGAACGGTGTGGTGAAAGGCTACACCAAGATTCAGGACGGAACAGTCAAGGGTTACACAAAATTCCAGGACGATGTCGTCAAAGGCTGGACAAAGGTCGAGAACAAGTTCGTTGACATCCTCTTCAAGAAAGACGGGGAGACCACTGAGGAGGCCAAGGCGCGGCTGTCGAAGAATAAGGAGAAATAACAATGATGCGGCAATAGTTCGCCCACAATAGATATCAGGTTAGTTAGTAGTTTACATTCAATTAATTATAAAATTATGAAAAAGTTTGTTATTTCAATTCTGCTTATCGCGGCAGCCGCGGTCAGCGCGTCAGCCCAGAACATCTGGAAGAATCAGGGCTACAGGTTCAATGTCGAACTCACCGAGACCGCCGGAGACCAGTACAGCATCTCCACTTCCCACGGCTACGGTTTCGGCAACGGCTTCTTCCTCGGCGGAGGCGTGGCGTTCAGGTACGACAACGACGCGAAGTATTATATGACCCCTCTTTACGCAGAGGCCCGCTGGTCACTTCTGGACAAGACCATCAGCCCGTTCATCGACGCGAAGGTTGGCGGCAACATCAACATCTCGAAAGGCTCGAAGAGCGGTTTTTATTTCGCTCCGGCCATCGGCCTCGACATCTGGCATTTCTCCCTGCTTGTCGGTTACGATGTCCTCCCGCAGATCGGCAACGGCCTGAAGCTCGGCATCGGAATCCAGTTCTAAAATCAATCCCGTTTTCCATTGTAAAATCAACTCAACAAAGCAAAGAAAACCAGCCGATAGTCTCTGACACGTTACATTATCTCAGAGATAATCACATATAAAGCGACAGTTGTCTGAATCACCTTAATGATTTCAGACAACTTCTTTACAATATGCAATACAGTTTATATCGCAATTACTTTATAACAAGAAATCTGACGAGGACGAATCAGACCGACAGAACAATCGCAGGGTCAATGTCCAGCTTCTGGACCATCGTCCTGGCTTGGTTGTAGGTCGGAGTTTTCTTGCCGGTTATTATCTCGGACAGGCGAGGGGTTGATATTCCCAAAATGGACGACAGGTCTTTTTGGCTCAGATGCTCTCTGGACATTCTGTCCTGAAGGGTCGCGGCCAGAGTAGGGGTCGCTATCGGGAAATGCTCCCGCTCATATTCCTCAACAAGAGCGGAAAGAGCATCGAGTTCCAACAGTTTCGGATCATCCGCAGGTGTGTTCTCATCAGTCGAGAAGAACAACTCGTCTATCCTTCCCATTATCGCCTTGTACTGTGATTCGCTTTTTATCTGTGCCATAATTCTCCATTTTTAAATATTAGAAACATCAATCTGGTCATATTCCTTATGCGTTCCTACAAATCTGATATAGACCAACTCCGGAGTGAATTTCACCGCCACTATCAGCCTGTAATTGTTGCCTTTTATGTTAAATACATAACGCTGGTTTCCTACATAATCCACCGAGTTAAAATCCTTCCGCATATCATTGAATGACTTCCAATGTGCGTGTGACACTTTCACATACCACTCACTCAAAGGTTGCTGCGTGTCAGGATGTATCATCCAATATTCACGTAATGTATTTATTGCTATTATACGCATAGCGCAAAAATAGCAATAATTTCATAATTTGAAAGATAATTTCAATTATTTTTCGACAAAAAGGATCTTTTTAAGCCATTCACGCACAGGAGTGTCATAGATTTTGAGCAGGCCCCAGGCGAGGATGATTGCCACGAAGAAGACTCCGATGGAGACGGTGATATGCTGCCAGAGCGGAGCGGAGGCGTGTTCAGCGACCCAGTTCATCTGCATATACATCAGAGGGAAATGAGTGATGTAAAGAGGATAGGAGATCTCCCCCATCCATTTGCAGACAGCCGTGCTTTTGGCATCCGTGGTTCTGGAACCGGCTCCGGCAAGGACCAGTAACGGGAAGACAATCAGGATGCAGACCGCCTGATACAGTCCGTCCCACAGGCACTGACGGCCTCCGATGCACGGAACTGAAAAAATCACGACAATCGCCAGAGCGCACCACCAGAATCCGCCTTTGAGGTGAATCGGGGAGCCGCTCGGATTGCTTTCGCTCCTGCGGGACGGGAGGATTCTCGAAATCAGAAGGCCGCACAGGAACGGGTAGAGAAGACGGGCGAAGCCGACATAAATCTGCTGCGCGGTAAGGCTCCAGCCACCTATGACATTGTACTGAGGCCCGTTCGGGAACAGGCCGAAAATGTCCCATCCCAAAGTCAGGTCAAGCGTGAACACGGCGCATACAGCGCAAAGGACGGTAAGCGCGGCCTTCGGCAAATACCTGAATATAAACGCATAAAGAATATTGGCGATATATTCGTAAGTTAGTGACCAGTTCGGTCCGTTGAACGAGTTCGTCTCGCCCCATCCACGGATGTCGAGTCCCATACCGCACGGAATCATCAGAAGCCCCATCACCAGACAAAGGGCGAATTTCCAACCTTCCACCTCCAAGGTCTTAGGGAAAGCGGTTCCGGCAAAAAAGAACAACGCCGCCCCGATAAGCATTCCGGCCACGACCATAGGATGCAGACGGATCAACCTCCGCTTGAAGAAAGTTCCAAGGTTCATCTTTCCCCACCTGTCATCGTAGGCGTACCCGATCACGAAACCGCTCAGCACAAAGAAAAAATCCACGGCCAGATAGCCGTGATTGATGATCTGCTCCGACGGTCCCTTGGAATACGTCTCTAAGAGATGAAACGCCACAACCATAAGCGCGGCCACGCCACGAAGTCCGTCCAAAATCTCATAACGAGGCTTGGACGCCAAATATGCACTATCATTCACCATATTGCGCAAAGATAGGCCTTACTGGTTAAAAATCCAATCAGTCCGCCTCACTCTCATTGTCCTCAACAAGTGCGTCCCTTCTTAACGCGAATCGCAATTAATTGTAAATGAATATATTCGTAAAGGCCGCCCTCTCAAAATGACTGGCAGCGTTTCCTATATCTCTGAATATCAAAGTGTGGCACTCCACAAATTAGTACTCAACTGATTGCGTGTTTTCTTCTGGTTACGCAGAAAATCGAAGATGTCTGACTCAATCAAGATAACCTTCAGGCAGATCTTCTCTGAATGGTCACTTCGACAGGCTCAGTGACCAAATGGTGATTCGGTGACAGGGAATGGATTCTGTTCAGTGACCGAAACGGACGGTGAAGGTATGGGTGCCGAGGCTGTGGGAGTAAGTGATCTGCCAAGCGTGGTAGTCACAGATGGATTTTACGATGGAGAGGCCGAGGCCGTTGCCGACACCCACTCTTGAGTCATTATCCTCGAAACCATTATTGCCATCCATAGTTTCAGCTTTGGCACAGGCAACATCACCACCGTTCTCACGGATATCAAGACCTCGCTCATTTCCAATGGAATACGATGCTGCCCCCGAAGAATTAGTCAATTCACCGGTATTACTGCTGCCAAACCTGCGACCAGAAGCGTGGTTGAAGCGTGTGAATATGGTGGAGGGGTCAAGGGCTGGCTCGTCGGAGGTGTTGGAGACGGATAGGGAGTCCGGAGTCACGGCAACGATGATCTCGCCACCAGGCTTATTGTGCCTTACAGCGTTCACGATCAGATTGTTGACAAGACTCTCAAACAAAGACTTATTGGCTTTGAGGCGCAATTCGGAGACTTGAATATCCTTCCTGACGGTCAGGCCGGGGGCAAGGCTTTCCAGACACGGCAGCAATTCGTTCAGGGCAGCGACAACATCTATGGAATCGGTACGGCTGAACTGGCTGTTCTCCATCTTGGCCAGCAGAAGCAGATTACGGTTCAAGTGCGAAAGCCTGTCGGTCATCTGATAGAGATCCTGCACGATCACCGCTTGATTTTCAGTCAGATCCGGCTGCTGGAGAAGGATGTCCAGCTTGCCACGGAACACGGCCAGCGGGGTCTGGAGCTCGTGCGAAGCGTTCTCCGTGAACTCCTTCTGCGTGCGGTAACTGTTCATATTACTGGTCATCAGACGGTTAAGAGCGGTGTTGAGCCGCGAGAACTCCTTGATGTCACTGTCCGGCAGAACAGGGCAGACTCCGCTTTCCAGATTAAAGGACTCGATGGCGGCCAGAGTCTTGTCGAACGGCCTCCAAAGACGACCGGAGATGAAACGCATCATCAGCACGATGGATATTCCTATAACACTGACAATCAAGGCGAACTGGATCATTATCCCGTGCAGGATGTCCTCCTCAAGATCCGGTACAGGAATCGGGTCACCCTCCTGCACCGCCTC
>CAVKYA010000087.1:5895-9000 GCA_963660255.1 Bacteroidaceae bacterium
GGTACCGCTCCGCGCTGAGGTAGGTGACGATGCTGTCGGAAAGTTTCCGCTCGTCTTCTATGATCAAAAGCTTCATAATCAATTGCTTTTATATTCAATCTGCCGCCGGGTCCGTGGTCACTGAGCCTGTCGAAGTGACCCTTTACATCACGAAGCGATGTCACTTCGGCGCTTCGACAAGCTCAGCGACCAAAGGTTCAACGTCTAGCAGCTCCGTGACCTCACGTTTCAGCGACAAAAGACCATTTGCAAAAATAGCAATAATTATTTCTCCCCTTTGTAAATCCACAGCATAATCGACGGCAGCACCAGCAGGAGCAGCGGCAGCCCGACAACGAAGCCTCCTATGACCGCCACGGCAAGCGGCTGCTGCATCTGCGCGCCGACACCGATTCCGAGGGCGAGCGGCATCAAGGCGAGGATGGCTCCGATCGCGGTCATCAGCTTCGGACGAATGCGCAGCGCGATGGCGTAGTTCACAGCCTCGGCGACATCGCCACCACGGCGGCGGTTCATCCGGTACTGCCAAACAGTGAATATGGCGTTCTCGGCGATGATGCCCACGATCATAATCATTCCCGTGTAGCTGCTCACATTCAACGGCACGCCAGTCAGCCTAAGTGCCATCAGACTACCACAAATCCCTAAGACAGAAATGAATATGATAGCGGCACTGATCAGCCATTCCTTAAACAGGAACATCAGCACTGCGAACACTAGCAGCACAGCCAGCGACAGGATCATCATCAACTCGTGGAACGACTTCTGTTGTTCTGAATATGCTCCCCCAAGCGAAACGCTGTATCCCGGAGGAAGGTTAAGACGCTCAGACAGTTTGGTTTGCAGCTCGTCAGCGGCCGTACCCAGATCCCTGCCTTCCAGCCTTGCGGTAAGCGTTATGTCTGCCTTCAGATCCTCACGCCTCTGCTCGATCTCCCCAGCGCTGACCTCAACATCACAGAAATAACTCAAAGGCCTTACCGTTCCGTCCGGCAGGAATATAGGAGCCTTGGCCATCCGTTCCGGGGAATTGTCATTGAAATCCGTGAATCTCAACAAGATGCGGCGCATCTGCTCACCGTCCTGCACGGAACCGATCTGGAGACCGCCCGTCATCGCCGCCTGAGCCGGATCCGGCTCGATCACATTGGCCGGCTGGCAAAGAGGCACACCACCTGTCTGAGCGGCAAGCTGCTCCTGAAACTCGGTCAGGGATATTCCGAATCTTGAAAGTTTCTCCTGATCAGGGATGAACACCAGCGAAGCTCCAGCCGGAACCAGACCGTCGTCGATGTCCACGATGCCGGCCACATCCCACATAATGCCCTCAGCCTCCCTCGCAAGCCTCTGAAGGGTGGAATATTCATCACCGAATATCTTGACTTCTATTGGTTTAGGGGTACTCATCAAGTCTCCGAGCATGTCGGAGATCCTTTGGCCGAAATCAATCGTCATAAGCGGAACCGAAGTGGAGATCTGATGCCGCAGATCGCTTATGACCTCCGGCGTGCTGTGCTTCCTGTCTGTCTTCAGCTGAATCAGATAGTCACCATAGTTGCTCGGACGGGTCTTGAACGACATTCCCAACGCCGTTCTTCTTGAATATGTCTCCACATCCGGATGCGCCATTATTATCTTCTCCATCTGACGGCAGAGTCTGTCCGTCTCCTCGATGTCGGTCCCGGAAGGAGAATGATAGTCAAGCACGATCGTGCCTTCGTCCAGATCCGGCAGGAAGCCTGACGAAAGGCCTTTCGTTGCCAACCACCCGCCGAGAGCCAGCAAAGGGATCAGCAGAGCAGCTGTCAACGGCTTGCGGTACAGGACTGTAAGGAAATGAACTTTCTTGATGGACTCTTCCTCAAGGTCTTCGGTGTTGGTCTTTTGTTCAGTCTTTCTGTAGCCTATGATTAGGTGCAGAACCGGAAGCAACAGCCAAGTGACGAAGAACGAGGCCACAAGCGTAAGCTGCATCGTGTCAGACAGTTCCTTAAAGAAACTCCCCGCCAGACCACTCATCATACGGAACGGGAAATGAATGACGATCGTCGAAAGGGACGAGGCCACCATCGCCGGGAACAGGTCACCGATCGCGCTTCGCACGACATCAAACCGGCCTTCATCCGGACGTTCCTCGTGCTCCCTGTAGATCTGCTCGATGATGACGATGGCATCATCGATGATCAGTCCGACAGACGCGGCCATCGCTCCGAGAGACATCACGTTGATCGTGATTCCGGCCAGATGACAGAGCAGCACACTGAAAGCCACCGTCACAGGAATCGTCAGGATCACAGCAAGACTCGCCCTCCAAGACCTCAGGAAGAGGAACATCACGATCACCGCAAGGAACAAACCCTCAAAGATTGTCCTCAGCACTCCCCTGATGCTGTCGCTGACGAACGCGCTCTGATTGTAGTAGGGTTTAAGCTCGTAACCGTCAGGAAGTTGCCCACGGATCTCCTTAGCCTTTTCCTCGACACTCTTGGCGAAGTCCACAAGGTTCACATCCGGCTGCTTGACCAGATCCACAAGCACGGCGTCGTTGCCGTCCGCATTGATTTTCAGGAATTCCTGTTGCTCCTGGATCTCCACGTCAGCGATGTCCCTCAGCCTGATGACACGTGTGCCGTCATTGCGCAGAATCACGTTCCGGATGTCCTCTGAGTCATTGATTCTGGTGTCGGTCAAGGTCAGGTACAGCCGTCCGTAATCGGCCACGTTACCGTTGTCAAGGACGAAGTTCGTCTGTTCGAAAGCCGATTTAATTTGCTGCGGAGTGATGCCTAACGCGGTCATTTTCTGTGCGTCAGGCTTGACGACATATTCCTTGGCCTTCCCGCCTCGCACCACGACATTGCTGATGCCGTCCACCTGCGAGAACATCGGACGCACAATCAGGTTGCCCACATCCCTTAGTTCGATGCGGCTGTGGGTGTCGCTCTCCAGCGTGAAACCATAGACCGGGAAAAGAGACTGGTTCATCGCCTCCGTGGAGATCACCGTCCCCGCCGGAAGATACCCTTTGATCTCATTGATGCGGCTTTCCAGCTGCGTCTTCAATGAATATATGTCCAGTCCCCACCGGAAATAGACATCGACCAC
>CAVKYA010000088.1:0-8939 GCA_963660255.1 Bacteroidaceae bacterium
AAGAGCATCGGTCAGGACTGGGAAGGCTTCCAGGAGCTCGTCCAGAACTCCGACATCGAGGACAAGGACCTTATCCTCCGAGTCCTTTCAATGTACAGCGATCCTGCGGTACGTGAGAGCGAGATCAAGAACATGTCTTCTGTCTATACCGAGCTCAAGAGCGGTGTTCTCCCTGAACTTCGCCGTGCCAGATTCATCGCCAACGTTGAGTTCAAGAACTACACTTCCGAGGAACTCATGGAGATGGTTGAGAGCAACATCGATGTTCTCGATGAGCCTGCTCTCCTGCACGCCGCCACCCTCACCAAGGATCTTGACAGCAAGGTTAAGCTCTACAACAAGGCCATCACCAAGTACGACAGCGACAAGGCAAGATTCAACCTTGGCGTCGCTTACCTCAACGCCGGTGACGTAAAGAAGGCTGAGAAGGCTTTCGCTGCGGTTGAGACCAAGGACTCCGACCTCACCAACGCTCTTGGTGTGATAGCCCTCCGCAACGGTGACTACGAGACCGCCACCAAGAACTTCAAGAAGGCCGGCACCAACGCCGCCAAGGCCAACCTCGGTGTCATCGACATCCTTACCGGTGACTACGAGAAAGCCGTTCAGGATCTTCAGGACGTTAAGGGCTGCTGCCACAACACTGTTCTGGCCTACATCCTCACCAACCAGCTCGACAAGGCTTCCAAGGCAGCCCGCTGCAAGGACGCCAAGGTTGACTACCTCAGAGCCATCATCGCCGCCCGTCAGGGCAACTTCGATCAGGTTAAGGAAAACCTTGACTCTGTAGCGAAGAAGGACAAGGCTCTCGCGGAGAAGGCCACCAAGGACATCGAGTTCGCTGAGTACTACAAGTAATCAAGCGATAATGAATATAATGAGCCCCGGCGGGATCCGCCGGGGCTCTATTTTTGCGACATACAAAATGTCACCTATTTGACAAGCCTGACACCCTTCGGGAGATGGATCTGAGACTTGACCGTTCCGTCAGCGGTCTTCCTGTGCGAGACGGTAATCGGGCCGTAAGGAGTAGGATAGGATCCTTCCGCCCATTCCAAAGAACCGAGATGAGGGTTGATCCTGACCTTCTTGAATCCGGGTTCCGCAGGCTCGACGCCGAGCACATACGAACTCAGCCAGATGGTAGGGCCCGAGGCCCATCCGTGACAGAAACTGTGGCGCAGACCGACATAGCAGTAGGCTCCGCCGTCGGCGTGGATGTCGTACTTCCCTTCCGGAACAATCTCGTCAATCCTGCCGGCGCCCGCCGCCTTGGAATAATCGAAATCCTCCCAGAACGTTGTCGCACCAAGATCAAGCATCGCGCCCCAATAGTCCGAGATCATCTTCATAGCCTCATCGTAGTCTCCGCTCTTGGCCAGAGCCTCAAGCATATAGTAACCCATAAACGATGAGAATCCGTTGGCACCTCCGGCCAAGATCACGTCACGGGTCTCGTCAGCATCCGCCATATCCTCAAGATAAAGAAGAGCGGCGGCCTGCTTGCTTGACGTGACGGAAGGCTTGTACTCCCGCAGTTTCGAGGCCGCCGCCGAGCATTCTTCTTTCAACTTGATGTCACCCAGCCACCCGGCCATATCCGCTCCGGCTTCCATCGCCCTTACCGAAAGAGCCTGCAACCCTGCGTGAATGGCTTCCGGTTTCTCTGACGTAGGCCAGTCGATGAACCGACCGTCCTTGAAATTCTCTTTTGAACCGTCAAAGTTGGCCATAACCGTGTGCAGAAGTTCTGTCAGATAAGAGTGCTGCTCCCTCAAGTACGCAAGGTCACCGTAATATTCATAAAGATGGTGCTGGATGATGATCCACCACAATGAATATGAGCATATTCCGTTCATCCACACTGTCGGAGGGGTACTGTTCCGCACATAGTCGAGACTCTTCTGGACGACTTTGTGGTTGCCGAACACTGTGTTCACGGCCATCACCTCCGGATGCATATCCCCGATCCAGGCGAGGCGGTCCCTCTTGATGCCGTCCCAAAGATATTCCTGCATATTCAAATGAACAGTGTAGGCTCCGGTCTGCCAGATCCGGTTCAGTCTTTCGTCGCTGCATTTGAACCGGCCGACATAAGGGATGTCACGATAGCAGGAGATGGCTCTGACCGTGACCAACAAGGCCTCGGTGTCCTCACCGAGCAGATCGAGGCGGACAAAACGAAAACCTGTGTTGCCATATTCGGTGGCCCCGAGCCAAGGGACAGAGATCTCGAAGTCCCTGACGGAGTGTTCATTGGTCGATGTTGTCCCGATCTCGTCCACACTGCTGAGAGCCTCGCTCACCGACTCGCCGAAACAGACGCGGAAACGCGCGGCCGCCTTGTCACCAGACATAGCCCTTACTATCTGGATGCCACCCTGGATCTCCTTACCGAAGTCCAGAAGAACGGAACTCTTGCCGTCCTTACCATTTTTGAATATGCACACGTTCGGTTCGTTGGTGGAGACCTGCCCGCAATACGGCCTCAGAAGGTTCTCCGTTCCTGTAATGTCGCCTTTGGAAAGCATAATCCGCGCCGGAGTGATGTACTCGCTCACGAACTCAGCGTCCTGCCGCTGGACATTCGTCTCTTTCTGAACACCCGCCTCCTGCCCGGAAGCCAAGGCCGCCGCCCCCAGCAGCGCGCCAAGTATGAATATCTTCTTTAACATATTCGCAAACATAATGAAAAATCGCTGAATACGAAAAAGCCCGGCGGAAAACCGTCGGGCCTTGAATCGTGCGGTAGGTGAGAGTCGAACTCACACGGGCTTGCGCCCACTACCCCCTCAAAGTAGCGTGTATACCATTTCACCACTACCGCAAGTATGTCTCCCAAATCGTTTGGGATTGCAAAGATAGATAATATTCCGGAAATAACAAATTTTTTAAAGAAATATTTGTATCTTTGCACGCTTTCACGAGTTGGAAGCGACGGTAAATAATTATTAATTTTTTAAAACAGATTCACAATGGCTGTTAAAATCAGACTTCAGCGCCACGGTAAGAAGAATTTCGCATTCTTCCACATTGTTGTGGCTGACTCACGCGCGCCTCGCGACGGACGTTTCATCGAGCAACTCGGCTCTTACAACCCTAACACCAACCCTGCCACCATCATCCTCGATGGCGAGAAGGCTCTCAAATGGCTCAATGTCGGCGCTCAGCCAACACTCGTAGCCCGCAGAATCCTCTCTTACGAGGGTGTTCTCCTCAGGAAGCACCTTGAAGGCGGAATCGCCAAGGGCGCTCTCACACAGGAGCAGGCAGACGCTAAGTGGAACGCTTGGAAGGCAGAGAGAGACGCTAAGATCGCCGCCAAGAAGGCTGGTCTCGTAAAGGACGCCGCCGACAAGGCGAAGGTTGCTCTTGAGGCTGAGAAGAAGGTAAATGCGGAAAGGGCTGAGGCTCTTGCCAAGAAGGCTGAGGAACTCGCTGAGGCACAGCGCAAGGCCGCTGAAGAGGCTGCCGCCGCAAAGGCCGCGGAGGAAGCCGCAGCTGCCGCTGAGGCCGCTCCTGAGACTCCAGCGGAGGCCTAATCCGATGTCCAGGGCAAAAACAGATTTTCTGCGTGTTGCCCGGGTACTGAAGTCCAACGGTACCGAAGGCGAAGTCCTTATTGGATTCCGCGAGATCAGTCCCGAGGACCTGAACCAAAAGGAACCGGTGTTCATCACATTCGATGGACTGCCGGTTCCGTTTTTTATTGAATCTTTCTCCAGAAAGGGCACCAACCGTGCTCTGGCCCACCTGACAGGAGTCAAGAACCTCGAAGACGCGGAGGAACTCGTCGGCAAGGACATATTCGCAAAGCCTGACGGCATCAATGAATATGAAAACGCAGATGATGGTCTTATGGTTGACGACCTTATCGGCTGGACACTGCTGGATGCGTCCGGCAAGATTGTCGGAGAAATAACCGACTATGAGGACATCCCAGGAAACACGTGCATCTATGTGGAAACGCCAGACGGACAGGTGATGATTCCTCTGCACGAGGATCTCATCCTGTCCGTCGATGAAGATTCCGAATCAATTTCGGTCAGCATACCGGAAGGCCTGATCTGACAGGCCGTCCGATTGCTTCCGCAATAGTTATCCTAATACTCAACCGAGATGCTTGCGATCAGGAAATCCATACAGAAATAAGGTGGGATGCTGTTGGAATCCGTGGAGACCGTGAATTTTATGGCATCCACATCAAAGCCTTTTGCCACCTTCATCTCCCAAGCAGTCCAATCCTTGACAATCTTGTGCTCGGCTCCAGTGTAGTCCACCAGATCAAATTCCTCCGTGCAGACCTGAATGTCATTCTTGTAGAAAGCGGCGGTCACTTTCAGATAATCACCATCCGCGATCAGACCTTCCTCGGCAAGCCTCTCGACATACTTGGTGTTGTTGATCCAAAGACCGGAAACATAGCAGGTTGATTTTGTGAAAGCGTCCTTGTACTTGAACACGACATCATAAGTTGACATCGAAGGGGCATATACAACATAAGACTTATGGCCTTGCCCACTCTCTGAGCTATACAGTCCAGCATACTTTCCAGCTGACGAGAACACCTGAAGTTCATAAGGGTCAGTCATCGAGCCTTTCTTCAAAGAGATTTTCCATCCTCCGGTGAAACCGCTGTTGACATCATCGCAGCTTGTGCACAGAGCCGAATAATAGTCGCCGCCCAAACTTATGTACTTGTTGTAGTATAGGCTGTCAACAACAGGGAATTGCTGCGGATACTCGGTTACATAGTCGAATTGTCCGGCCAAAGTGTAGCTTACCGTAGATGGCTTGTTCTCACAGGAAACAGCGGCGAGCAGGATAGCCGCCAAGGTGAAAAGTTTGATCGAGTTTTTCATAAAAAAAAAATTTACTTTATCGTTTAACCCGTCAAAGGTACAACATAATTTCGATAGTAGCAACAAAATCAGTTACACTTACTGACAGCCGGAAGCGGACAAAAAATCCGACCCTCCGGTATGGAGGATCGGAACATTTCCTAATCCCGACGGAATCTTATTTCACATATATACCGGTAGCGCAGGCGGACTCGGAAGAGCCGTACCTGATCGCACCTGCCGTCCCGTTCTCCCAGATGACAATCTGTCCGCCGATGAATCCGGAGACATACACATTGCCGTTCTTTACGAAAACGTCCCAAGCCTGTGAATCCTTTTTGATGTCAGTAAGAGACTGAGCCTCTCCGTCAACCCAAAGAGTGGCCACGGCGCACTCTCCATTCTCATAAGTCTTGACGACATACCCTACGACATAAACGTGACCGTCAGCGACTGTCACAGAATAGGCGTATGACTTCCCGTTATCAAGGATCTTGACCTCCTCGTCATTTTTCCAGAGCATAGCGGAGCGGTTCTCACCGTTGTCGCCATAGCCTACCATATAGACATCATTCCCTGAAACGCACATTCCTTCGGCATACGCGTGCTTTGCCACGCCTCCGAACGTCTTGGTCTGGAACGTGTTCAAGCCATCGGTACTGGTCCACAATGTTGGCATTGCGAAACCATCAGAATTTGTAGAGAACCCACACACAAAGACCTTGTTCCCTTCCGCGCAGACTTCGAACGCCTGGGCATAACTTGTGTTCGCCAGCATTATTTCCGTACCGTTTTTCCAGACAACAGCGGCATCCCTCTTAAAAGAGGTCGTGGCGCTTCTGTTGACACGATACCATCCAGCCGCATAGACATCATTTCCAGACACGCAGACCGATTGTACATCTCCGTCAATAGGCTGTGACGCGTCCATAAGCGTCTGAGCCTGCCCATTCTTCCAAAGTGTAGGAATAAAATATCCATCCACATTAGTGGCGCATCCTCCGATGTAAACATCATCTCCGCTGAGGGTTATGTCAAAGGCTCTTGTGGCCTGATTAGGGTCCGTGCTGAGATCAGTCGCGCTGTAGTCTCCACGTGTCCACCGAAATGCCGTCCCAAGCTTGTCATCATAGCCGGTGATATAAACCAGAGCGGCCTTGACCACGGTCACCTTGCAGGAAGCCGACTTGTCCCCTGCTCTCACAGTAATAGTGGCGGTGCCTTCAGCGACAGATGTCACCACACCCTCAGCGTCAACCTCGGCCACAGAAGCGTTGTCCGATTCCCACGTGATTTCTGAATATTCAGCGTCGTCCGGCAGAACCGTCGCCGTAAGCGCCTGTGTCTTCCCCACCTCCATAGTAATTTCTGTATGGCTCAATTTGATCTCGGCCACGCTGGTGCTGACCGTCACCTTGCAGGTGGCTGACTTGCCTTCCACAGTGGCGGTAATCACGGCCTCGCCATTCGCGACGGCTGTAACGGTGCCATTATCCACCGTTACCACACCGGTATTGTCTGAAGTCCAAGTGATTCCGTCATAGTCAGCGTTTTCAGGGACCACCGTAACTTTAAGCCCGGCCGTATTTCCCGGCTCAAGGGTCAGTTCCACAGGTTCAAGGGTGATTGATGAGACCTCGATCTTTTCAGGATCTTTCTGGCAACTTGCGAACACAAGGCCGGTAACGCACACGGCTGCAAGCAGTCTGTTGAAATGTAACATAATAATAAATAAAAAGGTTAAAAAGTCTTTATGAGTGATCCGGAAGATCGATTTTCAAATGAGGATTACGACGAGAGTACACGCTTAGGCTGATCGCAAGAAGCAAGGCAACGACACAGACAGCCACGAACATCACCTCCACCCAGACAGCGCCGGTCTCGCTCACTCCCTTATCGAGATTGGTGTCCGCAAGGATTTTACCCGCGAACATCTTAAATGACATAAGTCCAAGGTTCTGAACCCAGTATATTAAAGAATATGCCGTACCCAGCACTTTGTCCGGCACTATCTTTGGCACGGACGGCCACATCGCGGCCGGAACCAAGGAATATCCGAAGCCAAGGAAAACCATACTGAGATAGCCGTAGAACGGAATCCCTGACGGAGCGAAGGCCAGCATAAGGTGCGCGATAAGCGCCAGCACCGCGCCGGTAAGCATCCAACGGGTTCCGTGGCCGATCTTGTCCACCAATAGTCCGAAAATCGGAGCGAAGACGACAGTGGCGAACGGAAGCATCGAGACCATCCAGCTGGCGGCTTCAACCGGCACGTCAAAGCGTGGGATCAGAATGGCGGAGGCGAATTTCTTGAATGAGACCACGCTGCTATAGAAAAACACGCAGAGCAGGGCGATCACAATGAAATGCCTGTTTTTCAGCAGTTTCACCACGTCGGAGAAACGGAACTTGTCCTCCTCAGCGGTCACCACAGTGTCCTTCAATCCGGACTGACGGTCAAACCTGGCGTCCATCGCCACGAATATCGCCCACAGAAGCATACCTGCAAGCATCAACGCCAGTCCAAGAAACGCTGGTCTGGCTGTCTCCATCAATGAATATGTCTGCCCGGCGGCTTTCTCGGCCACCAGTTTAGGAGATATCACAAGGGCGAACGCGGTTCCGAGTCTGGCGATGGCCAGCTGAAGTCCCATCGCGAAGGCCATATTCCCGTCCTTGAACCATTTGGCTATGGACCTCGTGACCGCTACCCCTGCGATCTCGCTGCCGAGGCCGAAGAACATACATCCGACGTAAGCCACCGTCAGAGATGTTTTAGGAGCCAATCCTGACGTCAACGCATAGGTGACAAGGGCGGCGCCACCTGCCATCATTGTGACAAAGATGGAGCCCGTGATCCGCACCCCCCATTTGTCCAGCAGCATACCGCAGACTACCAGTCCTCCGAAAACGCAGAGAACAGAGTAACCACTGGTGTAGAGGCCGTAATCCGCCGAATTCCAACCGAGTTGGAGCATCGATGGGTTCTCGAACAGGTGGGACAGCGTGGAGAACATATCGTCAAAGTAGTACGACGCGAACATCGGCACCACAAGGCACGCCAGCGCAATCCAGCACGAATATTTCCTTAATGTTTTTGTCACAATATTATAAGTTCGTTTTCATTAATTTAAGCTCAAATCACCCATACCCGCTTCCTTTCACAATCAACCACTCATATTCCTGCACCTTGCGGCAGGGAGGGGTTTGGCTCAGCGGGCGTGGCCGCCCGTGGCCACGTGAACGGAAGGGAGGGATTTACCCGTCGGAGCCAAACCCCTCCCTGCCGCAAAATACCCTTAGATATTCAAAAAACTATTTCTGAATATTCGGGAGCTCAAGGCCGAGGTGGCGTTTGCCGTCAAGAACCTTGAGGTAGAGGGCTATCAGAAGGGCGGCGACACCGAATCCGGCGAAGATGATGAGCGGAATCGTGTAGTTGTAAGGGATGAACTCGGCTCCGGCGGCCTTGGCGGCGATGACGGCCGGGTTATCGGCGTTGACACTCGCCAGAACGCTTCCGATAAGCTTAGGAACGAAGCAGAGGCCTATGTTCTGAACCCAGAAGATAAGGCAGTAAGCCGATCCAAGGATCTTCTCATCGATGATCTTAGGAACCGATGGCCAAAGAGCGGCCGGAACAAGCGCGAAGCTGATGCCAAGCACCACGATCGTGGCGAGGGCGATGAACTTGCTGTGCGTCACAGGCAGCGCGAAAGCGAACACCAGATGGCAGACAATCAGAAGCAGAGCGCCCCAGATCAGCATCGTAGCACCTTTACCCTTCGTGTCAAGGAACCTGCCGAGGAACGGAGTGATGATGGCGGCACCGATCGGGAACCATCTGAATATGTCAGAGGCGGTTCTGGCGGAGATTCCGTCAAGGTTGCACTGGAGCATATTCGCGCCATATCTCTGGAACGGGAAGATCGCGGAGTAATAGAGGACGCACAGAAGGGCGACAACCCAGAAACTCTGCGAAGAGAAGATCTTGCCGAGATCGCTGAGCTTGAATTCCTCATCAGACGACGGCTCCTCAGATTTGACTCCAGCCTCCACAAGCTGCCCGTCGAACTTCTTGTCCATAACGCTGAACAC
>CAVKYA010000089.1:0-8881 GCA_963660255.1 Bacteroidaceae bacterium
TGTCAATCGTGCCGAACAGCTTCTCCGCCACGGTCTCGATCGTCTTGACATAGTTGAGGCTGAACCCGAAGGAGGTTTTCCCGTCCGCCAGGGAATATCTTGCCCCCACCGACGCGTCCAGATCCATCCATTGGTTGTACGACCTCGGGTCCTTGCGCTTCGCGTAGTCCGCGCTCTGGAAGCTGACCTTTCCCGCGAGCGTGAGCCTGTCGCTTAATGAATATGCCATCGTACCCTCAAGGGTATATTCCTCCAAAGTCTTGGTTCCGGTGGTCGTGTCCACGCTTTCGAGAAAATTGACCGGGTTGTAGTAAGGGTCCATCAGAATCTGGCCGCCCATGTCCCGTCCCTTGAAGTAGCTGTAGTTCATCCGGCCGTGGAATGTGACCCGGTCGGAGACTTTCATGAGGGAAGCCGCGTCGAGGCTTGGCCTAAAGCAGTCGCGGCTTTCGTGCAGGTCTGTCAATCCTCCGTTCTTTTTCTCGATTTCAGCCCTCACGGTTGACAGCCTGTCTCGGTTGAAGGTCGCTATTCCGGCGGGATTGGAAGACCTCACCCAAGGGTTGAGGCCGGTGAGACGGGAATATTCATCCTTCCACTCCCCGGTCTGGGACCAGGCCGGAAGAGCGGAGAGGATGAATATTCCTATGAACGGAAGGAGTCGTGAACGCATGGTTTATTTCTTGATTGAAGCGACCTTCCTCTGGTGGAAGTCGTTCTTGGAGTTGTTGGTGTCCTTATAGACAATGTGGGCTCCGTTGGCGATCGAGGCCTCGGCGTCGATTCCGGAAGGGTCGGTCGAGCCGCCTTCAACGTCAGCGGTGCCGCCGGCATAGTTATAGACCAGCTTGCCCGCGTTCTCGGACAGGGCCTCGGTGGCCTCCTTGTCAACGTTGCGGTAAACGGTGTAGCCGTTCTTGTTCGTGAAGCCTACGTAGCCCGCGTCCACGCTGTCAAGAAGTCTCTTGTTGGACTTCTGGATGTTGGCGTTGTCGAAGACCTCGACGCCGTCCTTGATCCAGGCGACCGGAATCTTGGCGCAGTTGAAGGCCGGTTTCCCCGTAGGGGATTCCACATTGTCAGGATTTGTGACGAAAGCCTTGGCTGTCGTCCCTTCCGGAGAGAAGATGAAGAATGCCGGTGATGTCTTGGAGATTGCCCACGCTGATCCAAGACCGTAGCAGTAGGTCTTGAGGTAGTTGTCCGCGGAGATGGATGCGGAAGGGGCCGGGTAGTAGCTGACGTTGTTGAAGACTTCAGGGTCGTAGAAAGTATAGTCAGCACCGCTCAGGTCAACCGAGTTGCTGTAGGTCGCCGTGTGGTCGATGGCTCCGGTGATGGAGATGACGATCTGGGAGTAAGGTGCGATCTTCACGTCGTTCTGGAACCACCATACGGCATTCCACGCCGGAATGAAGTCGGAGTAGGTAAGGTTTCCGTCCTTCAGGTAGTAGTTGGTGCCGTTGGAATTGGCCGGATTTCCTATTGCGAAGGCGAACTTGCTTGCGTCGGCCTCGACAGGAGAGTTGTTGTACAGGATCACATACTTGTCCATGGCATAGTCCTTGGCACCTTCGTTGTCCATGCACCCGCCGAAGTACAGCTCCTTGATGATGACCTGGCTGGTCGTTGAGGCTGTGAGGTTGAGAGTGAAGCTGTTGGCTCCTCCGTCAACGACAGTCACGGCTGAGTTTGTTCCGTTGTAGATGCTGGATTCCTTGTAGAGGGTAGCGGTCGCCTCATAGATTCCGGCCACAAGTTGGAAAGTCGCCGTTCCGCCTACGGTAGTCGCCTTGTAGGCCGTGGAGGAGGACTTGTCGGTGACGGTCACCTCGACAGCGTCAGTCACCGGCTCGTTGCCGATCAGCACCTGGACGGTGATGTCGTTGATTTTCGCGCTCTCGTCCTTCTTGCAGGCCGTGAATGCCGCTGCCGCGGCGAGAAAAATGTAGATGAATCTTTTCATTGCTTTTTTGTTGTTTTTGATTGTTCTGTGATTTGTTATCGTTCGTTAAAATTTCAGTCTCAATGTAAGTCCGTAGTAGAACGCCGGGATGAGGCTTCCGGCGGTCACTGACATGTACTGCTGCGTCTTCGTGGAATAGACCTGCCCCAGATTCCGGAAGAAGTTGTTGGCGTAGAATGAGATGGAGGCGATGTCCCCGATTTCTTTCGTCACGCTGAAGTTCGCCGAGAAGTAAGGCGTGATGTAATCCTTCTGGTAGTTGTGCGTGAAGGATGTCCGTTCCACAAGGGTGCACAGATTGTTGTAGAGTTCCCTGTCATTGTCCCTCGCCCACAGGAAGTCCTGAAGGAAAGGCTTTGGAGTCGGGTCCCAGTAGCTGGAATAATACTCCGGATAGGTGATGGCGATCACCCTCCTGTCCATGAACGACGGGTCGGAACCCGGCACATAGGAGGAGTTGTCATCGACGGCGTAGGTCCTCGTGCCTCCTTCCGTCTCGCTGAGGTTTCTTGAATACTTGAGCAGCGTCCCTTCGAGCTTCGCTGAGAGTATCATCCTGACCCTGGGGATGTGCGTGGTGATGTTCAGGTTCATCCTCAGCGTCCTGGACTCGCTCCCGTTGCTGGTCCCGTTGCCGCCGACGTACCACCCGATGTACTTGTAAGGGGTGTTGTCAACCATTCTCAGCGTATAAGGGGAATATGCCAGAAGGTCTTGGTTGACAGACCTGTAGGCGTAGTAGTTTCCGTCCAGCCGGATGTCGGTGTTGATCGGGTTGATCCGTTTGAAATCGATCACCCACTCAAGCCCGTAACGGTTGACGGGAGTCCCGCGGTTGGCGGCGTATGTCCTCGGGACCAAGGACTCTCTGGTGACGCCGGCGATGGTCTCCGGCTCAAGCGCGCCTGTCTTGTCCGTGACGGTCACGACTCCGGTCTTTCGGTCAACGCTATAGATTCTGTCATCTACGGGAATCGTGCAGGACTCAAGCGCTTTCTGGTCCGTATAGTTGTACGAGAACGGATCGTAGGCGTTGTTGGTCGTGAACGCCTTGACAGTCCTGTTCCAGAACCCGGCCAGGGATATTCTTGTGCCCGCAAGGTTGATTTCCATTCCGAGTTCCCCCTGATGGTTCCTCTGCCAGACAAGGTCGGGATTGTATTCGACGGTCGTCGGCATCACATAGTAGGCATAGTAGGCCTTCCCGTCGCTCGCGGTCGGGGGATTGAAGACCACCAGATCCCTGTAGCTTGGCTGCGGGTAGAGGATAGAGAACGACGGCTGCTTCACCGCCACACCCCAGCTGGCTCTGAAAGCGAGGCTTCGCACCAGCTTGTCCCTGCGCCCCTTGGCGGAGAAAACCGAATATTTCGCATTGAACCTTGGGGACAGGCTTGTGACGGCACCGTAGTCAGAACCCTTGATGAAAGTGTTCTCGGCCCGAAGTCCGGCGATCAGGTTCAGGTGCGATTCCTTGCCGACCGGAATAGAGAGGTTGTCCTCGGCGAACAGGGCGAGATTGTTCATGAACGGAATTTCGCTGTAGTCGTAGGTTCTGTAAGAAGGAGCCGTGGCGAGGTCTTCAGAGTACTGTCCCTTTCCGAAATTGGCGTCCGCGTTCCAGTCCGCCCCAAGCTTGAGCTTGTTGTTGACCGCTCCGAACTTCCTCGCCCAGTTGCTCTTGAGCGTCAGTTTGTAGGAGAACGGCTTGTCGTCCAGGAACATCGTGTTGTACCAGTAGCCCGGAGAGATCATGATGGCCGCCGCGTCAGGATTGGCGGAATAGTCCTCGGCCACATAGTAGCCTTCCTCCTTGCCGTGCAGCGAGACCGTCCCGGCGGCGCTGGAGTACCTGCTTTTTGTCTCACTGAGCCTGTCCGACCTGACGATGGAGCCTTTGAACTCCAGATTGGTGATCCAAGACTTGCTCAACAGCCAGTTCATCTCGACATTGGCCCTGAGGGTGTTGTCCTTCTGCTTCTCGTAGGTGCCGGTCAGAAGGTCCGGGTCGGCCTTGGAGTCGCTTCCTCCGATGTTGCCGGTAAAGGCGGCGGAGAACCTCAGCGGAGCGTCGCTGAACACTCCCGAATTGAAAAGGTTGGACCATGTCATCGAGACCTGCTTCCTGTCGTAGGAGGTGTAAGGGGAGCGGCTGTCCGCCACTGAATATGTGTACTCGGCGCTGGCGTTAAGCACTCCGGCGGAGTTTCCCCGCTTTGTCTGTCCCAGACCGAATCCCTTGCTGACGGAGAACTGCTTCGTCTTGGGGTTGGTCGTCATCGTCACCGTGTAAGGGGCGATTCCCTTCTTGGTGTTGACCTTGACTATTCCGGCTCCCACATCGCCATACTCGACGGAAGGCACTCCGGAGATTACCTCGACGGATTCCACGTTGCTGGAGGCTATGTTGTTGACAGCCACGCCTGTGGCTCCGGAAAAACTGGCGTTGTTGGAGAGCCTTACTCCATCGACCTCCACAGCCGTGCCGAAGGATGCGTTTCCGGCTTCGGTGCTTCCTCCCGCCCTGATATTGAACCTTTGGGTGGAAAGCAGGCTTGGATTGGCGGTGGCTCCTCCCGGCAGAAGCCCTCCGATGTCCGCCAGACTTACCATCTGGACGTGGTCGAGCGCAGTCCTGTCCATCGTGCGGCTGGTCGTGGCGCTGTTCTCGTTCTCCTTTGCGGTCACGACAACCCCCTCAAGGGTAAGGTTGTCCTCGCTGAGGAACGCCCGGTAGCCGGTCAGATCCTTGCTGATCACGACACTCTTCGTGTCGGTGACGAAACCAAGGCAGGACACGCTCAGAGTGTTCTTCCCCGCAGGGATGTTCTTGAGGGTGAACCGCCCCTTGTCATCCGCGACCGCCCACTGCTCGCACTCCACGGCCACCACGGTCGCGAACTCGACAGGATTCTTGGTCTTCTTGTTCAGGACCGTACCGGAAACGGTGAAGTTCTGGGCGAAGCAGGCCGCGCAGGACAGAAGCAGAATCATTGTCAGAAACAGTCTCCGCATGATTGATGAATATATTCTTTTTACCGTGAATGTACAATCTCCCGTCGTGCGTGGACGGGAGTGTTGCCGCTTTATTGCTTACCTTTCCCTGATGACGTCGCCGTGGTCCTTAACGACGGCCTCTTTCCATTTCTCGGTGTAGCCCGGCTGCGTGAGTCCCTCAGGGGTTCCCTCGTGCCATTTGCTGTGCCTGAATGAGCCGTCAGGGTTCTGGGCCTTGACATTGCCGTCGATGAATTTCACCAGAAGCAGTTCCTCAAGGGCAACCCAGTTCCCGAACTGGGTCTGCGCGGTGTTCACTGAATATTCGGTCAGCATCTTCCTGACGGAGGCGAACCAGTCCTTGCTGTCCAGACCTTTTCTCTCGGCCTTCGGAAGGATGGCGTTGTAGGCTTCCAAGGCCTTGCGGTCCATCTCTGCAAGTTTTGAACCCATCTGGTCGTTCTCGAAGCTGTCGATGGCTTCCTTCACGGTCGATGCCATGATGTTGTAGGCCTTGTAGCAGGCGTTTGCGATGCGGTTGTTGATCCAGAAGGATGCGGTAGGGGAGTATTCCAGCATATTCCCGTTGCCGACCCGGAAGCATTCCGGAATCCTGTCGGTGCAGGTGTAGATCGGGGTGACGTAGGATGTGGCCGCGTCATCGGTCCCGAACCAGATGACTCCACCGACAACGTCAGGGAGTTCGCGTCTGGACTGCCCCACGAACCAGAATCCGGTCTGCTGGGTGGCGATGGCTCTTTCGTTGACGTAGCGCCAGCCCTTGTACTCGAATCCCATCGGCCTCCATCTGTAAGGGAGGGCGTTGCCGCCGGCTCCGATGTCGGTGGTCATGTCAAGCGGAGTGCCCTCGAAATGGTCTCTCATCGCGTCGGCCACATTCTTGACGGAGATCTTTCTTGCCGGTTTCACGAACAGAGGCAACCTGTGATTGAGGTTCGCGCCTGTGATGTAGTCGTGGTAGGCGGAAGCCGGCTCTATGAAGGTCTTGCCGTCCTTTTCGTAGGTGAACTGTCCGTCACAGAGGATGTTGAATGCGCTCCATGCCCTTGCGTCGCACCCTCTGGCCGCTCCGAAGTCGAGCGGGTTGTACGCCGCGCTGAAATCGAAGTACTCGTCCTTGCCGTGAAAGTAATATTTTTCCCTTGCGAAGGAAATCACGTCCGGTGCGTAGAGGCAGTTCTCGGGGTCGTCCAGCGGGAAGGTCTGTATGCGCGCCTGATTGGCGTGTGAGCAGATGTAGCCGTCAGGGATCCTTCTGGCCACCCACACTATTCCCTTGCGGACATTCTTCCCGTCCTTCATCTCGCAGCCCTTTCCGATGAGTTCCATGATCCAGGCCTCGTCCTTGTCCGCTATCGAGAAAGTCTCGCCTTCGGAAGCGTAGCCATATTCATTGGCCAGATCGACGATGACCTTGATCGCCTCCCTTGCGGTGCGGGCTCTTTGCAGCGTGACGTAGATCAGCGAGCCGTAGTCCATTATGGCGGAGGTGTCCTCCAGTTCGCGCCTTCCGCCCCAGGTGGTCTCGGCGATGATGAGCTGGTGCTCGTTCATGTTACCGACGGTCTTGTAGGTGTGCGCCACCTGCGGAATCTGTCCCATCGGCCTGTAGGTGTCCCAGTTGATGATGTCAAGCATAGAGCCGGCCTTCCAGTCGGCTGCCGGATGGAAGTACAGTTCTCCGTAGAGGACGTGCGAGTCCGCCGCGTAGGAGATGATGTTCGAGTTGTCGGCGCTCGCTCCCCTTGTCACTATGATGTTTGTGCAGGCGTCGGCCTTGAAGGCTGCCGAGAGCGTGCCGAGGACTGTGAGAAGCGCGCAGAGGGTTGATTTTCTATCCATTTTGGAATTGACGTATTATTGTTTAAATTTGTTATCTGTAATACAAAGTGTAAAGATAATGAAAAATTTTTTTCTTGCGGTTTTATGTCTGGTCTTTTCGGCATTGACGGTTTGCGCCCAGCAGAATCCTCCAAGTCCTGAAGAGCAGGAGAAGAAACTGGCTGAAGGCATCCAGAAGGAGGTTGACAGGTTGGAAACGTTGCTTAAGCTGGAGGACTGGCAGGTGTTCTACGTGGATTCCATCCTGAACCACGACTATCGTGCGATGCAGGAGGAGATGAACAGTCTATCTGCAGCCAAGGTGTCAAACTATGACATCTACACCAAGGCCGGCGACAAATGGGCCGAGAGCATCTATGTGGCTTTCCGCAAGGTTTTTAACGATGACCAGTGGGCGAAGTATCTCAAGAGCGGGGCCGCCCGTGACAAGAAGGCCCGCGAAAAAAGAAAGACGAAGATGGAGAAGTCTTCCGCCAAACCGCAGGAAAATGATTAACTTTGCAGGATTAATTAGGGAACATCATGAAAGAAGAGATAGAAAAGCTGCTCGCGCGTGTCCGCGGGTTGGATTGCAAGACCGCCAAGGAGGTTGAGGATGCCCGTGTTGGGCTTCTGGGCAAGAAAGGAGAGATCACCAAGCTGTTCGAAGAGTTCAGGACCTACGGCCCGGAGCTCAAGAAGGAGTTCGGGCGCAAGATAAACGAGCTCAAACAGGCCGCCCAGGCCAGGATTGACGAACTCAAGGAGCAGACCGCTTCCGAGGGAGTTTCCGACGGCCCGAAGGAAGACCTGTCTATGCCGGGGATTCCTTTCGACCTGGGTTCAAGGCATCCTGTGTCGATTGTCCGTCAGGAGATTGTGGACATATTCAGGAAATTCGGCTACGATGTAGCCGAGGGTCCGGAGATCGAGGATGACTACCATGTCTTCGAGGCTCTGAATTTCCCGCTTAACCACCCTGCCAGGGACATGCAGGACACATTCTTCGTGTCCGCCGGCCATCTGAATCCGTTGCTGCTCAGGACACACACGTCTTCGGTCCAGGTCCGCGCGATGGAGACGATGAAGCTGCCGATCCGCGTGATCTGTCCGGGCCGCGTGTTCAGGAACGAGGCGATCTCCGCCCGCGCCCACTGCATCTTCCATCAGGTCGAGGGTCTTTACATCGACGAGAACGTGACTTTCGCCGACCTCAAGCAGGCGATTCTTCTTTTCGCCCGCGAGATGTTCGGTCCGGACACTCAGATCAGGATGCGTCCGTCGTACTTCCCGTTCACCGAGCCGTCGAGCGAGATTGACGTGAGCTGCAACATCTGCCACGGCAAGGGCTGTAACATCTGCAAGGGTACAGGCTGGCTGGAGATCATGGGCTGCGGAATGGTTGACCCGAACGTCCTTGAGGCTTCCGGAATCGACAGCCGCAAGTACAGCGGATTCGCCTTCGGAATGGGTCTGGAGCGCATCGCGATGCTCAAATGGCAGGTCAACGACCTCCGTCACTACTTCGAGAACGACCTCCGCTTCCTGTCAGAGTTCAACACCTCGATAGAGGTGTAGGGGTTGTATCGTAAACTTTTGCTGACTTTGATAATGATTCACCCTTGCGTTGTCACGTGCGAGGGTCTCGAACTGTGACCTGATGGCCTCCTGCGGAGGTGTCTTGTAAAGAGTTTTACTGTGTCGCCAGCTGTTCGGAAGTTTGATTCTTAACTCAAGTTTCGCATGTGGCCATATGCCTGTGATAAAATACCTTATCTCACGTTCGAAGGGTGCCGTCCATGAAAATCAGTTCACGTTACCCCTACCCTAAATCCCTCCCCTCGGGGGAGGGACTTGCTCCGTCACTGTCGTGACGGGATATAAGGTGTTTCGCACATGCGAAACTTGAATTCTTAAGTTGGCGCGGTCTTGCCGATGATGGCTAGCTGTCTGTCGACGCTTATTGTCATACCGATTTCACGTATCCGCCTCTCAAGTTCTTTAGCATGCGATAAATCTGATGAAGATTCAAGATAGAAGTGCAACACCGGCGGGCTAGCCCGCCGGTGTTGGCGG
>CAVKYA010000090.1:0-8813 GCA_963660255.1 Bacteroidaceae bacterium
CGACGGTGCAGGCTGGGGGCACGGAGTAGGCCTCTGCCAGATCGGGGCCGCCGTGATGGCCGGCAAAGGCTACACGTTCGATCAGATCCTCCTGCATTACTATCCGGGGAGCATTCTGGAAAGAAGATAACATAACCAACGCATAATGAGTACTTTCACTAAACGTAACCCTTGGATGTGGATCCCTACCCTCTACTTCGTGGAGGGCATTCCATATTTCCTTGTCAACAATGTCTCCGTCCTGATGTTCGCCAAGATGGGCGTTCCGAACGGACAGATGGCCTTGTTCACATCTTTGCTTTACCTTCCGTGGACGCTCAAGTTCCTCTGGAGCCCGTTCGTGGACATCATCAAGACAAAAAGATGGTGGATCATCACGATGCAGATCATAATGTCCATAGCCTTTGTCGTCCAGGCTCTTACGATGCCGCATCCGTCAGCGGAATCCATCGCCGCCGGCAGCACGCCGATGGGTCTGTTCACCTTCACGCTGATTCTGTTCGTCTTCGCGGCGTTCGCCTCGGCCACCCACGACATTGCGGCTGACGGATTCTATATGCTGGCCCAGAGCCAGAGCAGCCAGGCGGCTTTCGTGGGAGTCCGCAGCACGTTCTACAGGCTGGCCAACGTCTTCGGCAATGGTGTGATCGTCGCTGTGGCCGGATTGCTTGAGACAAGGACCGGCAATGTTCCGCTTGCCTGGCAGCTGACCATCGGCGGTTCGGGCATCCTGCTCACGGCCCTGACCCTCTACCACACGTTCGCTATTCCTAAGCCGGAGACCGATGTCCCTAATATTCAGGAGGATTCAGGCAACAAGGTCGCGGAGATATTCGTTGGTTTCGGCCGCACCGTCACGACATATTTCAAGAAACCGGGCGTTTGGCTCGCGATCATATTTATGCTTTGCTACCGTCTTCCGGAGGCCTTCCTCATCAAGATGTGCACCCCGTTCCTTGTCGCGGCCAGGGAGGCTGGTGGACTTGGAATGCAGACCGCCGAGGTGGGCATCGCCTACGGTACGCTCGGCGTGATATTCCTGCTCCTTGGCGGCATCCTCGGAGGTTTGCTCGCCTCCCGCATCGGCCTTAAAAAATCCATCTGGATTATGGCGGCCTGTATGACGCTGCCGTGTCTGTCGTTTGTCTATCTCGCTGTGGTCCAGCCTACAAGCTTCGCCACCATCTGCACCTGCATCGCCATCGAGCAGTTCGGCTACGGCTTCGGTTTCACCGCCTATATGCTCTATATGATGTACTTCTCCGAGGGCGAGTTCAAGACCTCACACTATGCGTTCTGCACTTGCTTTATGGCGCTCAGTATGATGATTCCGGGAATGTTCGCCGGCTTCCTGCAGGAGTCCCTCGGCTACCGAGGCTTCTTTTGGATGGTCATCGTCTGCTGCATAGCGACCGTTGTGGTCACCTTCTTCGCGGACCGCAGGATTGATCCTGAATATGGCAAAAAATAATCAATGAATATATGAACGCAGTCAAAAGTATATTCACCGTCCTCATCTCCGCCGCTGCTTTGACATTGTCCGTCGCGGCCGCCGAGAAGCCGATCGTAAGAACCGGCATAGAAGTGCTTGAAGGCCGTGGCTTTGAGGGACTTGTCGGAAAGAATGTCGGGCTGGTTACCAATCCGAGCGGCATTGATCACAATCTCCGCTCCACGATCGATATTCTCCACGAGGCTCCGGGAGTCAACCTGAAGACATTGTTCGCTCCGGAGCACGGAGTCCGGGGCGACGCCTACGCCGGCTCTTATGTCGCTGACACAAAAGATTCCAAGACTGGGCTTCCGGTCTATTCGATCTATGGTCCGAACCGCAAGCCGGGCAAGAAGATGCTTGAAGGTCTGGACATCGTTGTCTATGACATTCAGGACATCGGCAGCCGCTCCTACACGTTCATCAGCACCCTCGGCCTTGTTATGCGCGCCTGCGCCGAGAACGATATCGAGGTGATGGTTCTTGACAGGCCTAACCCGCTTGGAGGCAATAAGATTGAGGGCTGCCTTGTGGAGCCGGGCTTCCACTCTTTTGTCAGCGAGTTCAAGATTCCTTACATCTACGGTCTCACGGTCGGCGAGCTCGCCATCCTACTGAACGAGGAAGGCCTGAACTGTGGCGAGAAAGGCAACGAAGCACCGCTGAAATGCCGGCTTTCCGTCATTCCGATGGAAGGATGGACAAGGAATATGCTCTATCAGGACACGAACCTTCCTTGGGTTCTCCCGTCCCCGAATATTCCTTATCCTCAGTCCGCCGTGAACTATCCGTCTTCAGGAATCGCTGGCGAGTTCCAAGGTTATCTGAGCATCGGAATCGGCTACACACTCCCGTTCGAGGTGTTCGCCGCCGAGTGGATTGACGCTGACGCTTTGAAGACCCGTTTGGACAGCTACAATCTTCCGGGGGTGGCGTTCAGGACGATTCATTTCAAACCGTTCTCCGGCGGCCTTCAAGGGAAACTCATCCACGGAGTCCAGTTCCATTACACTGATTATGAGGTCGCTTGCTGTACGCTGACCCAGTTCTACGTGATGCAGGCCGTGAACGAACTCTATCCGGAAAAGAATCCGTTTACCCTTTCAAAGGGGCGCAACAATATGTTCGACAAGGTCTGTGGTACGGATTATGTAAGAACGACTTTCGGGAAGCGTCTCAAAGTCGAGGACATCGCTGACTATTGGTCAAAGGATGTCGAGGCTTTCAGGAGGCTTTCCAAAAAGTATTGGCTTTATTATTAAACCACTTAACACCGAATCAAAATGAAGAACATTCTGAACATCGCGATCGCATCGGCCGTAGCATTGGCCCTTCTCGCAGCACCGGTTGATTCATATTCACAGGAAAGACGCTCCTCCGGATCGAGGAGCAACACCACTTCCTCCCAGACCAGATCTTCGTCCAGAAGTTCTTCATCTTCATCGGCAAGGACTTCCGGCTCTTCCTCCACAAGAAGTTCGGGCTCATCTTCCACACGGAGCACGGGCTCTTCTTCTACAAGAAGTTCGGGCTCATCCGTGTCCAGAAGCTCTCAGGACAACAGCCGTAGGAGTAGCACCAGTGTATCAAGGAGTTCCCAGGACAATAACCGCCGGAGCTCTTCCACAAACGTTTCACGTAGCTCGCAAGACAATAACAGGAACTCTGGCTCTTCTGTAAGGAGCTCGTCTTCCAGTAGGTCTTCTTCCTCCGTAAGAAGCTCTTCCTCCGCGTCAAGGTCTTCTTCCAGTGGCAATGACAGCGGAAGCTATCAAGACAATAACCGTAGGAGTGGCACCAGTGTATCAAGGAGTTCACAAGACAACAATCGCAGGAGCTCGACAGGCTCTACGTCTGTAAGGAGTTCGTCTTCGGACAGGTCCTCTTCGTCAGTAAGAAGTTCATCCTCATCTCGTTCTTCATCATCTGTCAGGGAGTCGTCATCATCAACGAGAAGTTCCGGCACCAGAGTCGCAAGACAGATAGGATCTTCTTCATCCAGAAGCACTTCCGCAAGAAGCTCAGCCTCTGACTCCAGAAGGGAGCAGTCCCAAAGGGTCGGCAATGCCACAAGGGGAGGTCTGACATCCTACGACCGTAACGCACATAGCGGAAAGGATGTGATGAGGGAGAACAGAAGCGATTTTATGAGGATAGGCGAGGACAGGAACGTCCACAGAATCCCACCGCGTGACCGGGACTTTATGTCATACGACCGCCCGAGACATTTTTGGACGCACGATCATCACTGCTACGGCTACAGGGTTCACGATCTGCCGCCTCGCTACAGGAGAATGACCTACTGGGGAATCGAGTACTGCATCTATGACGGAATATATTACAGGCCATACGGCGATATATTCGTTGTCTGCCGTCCTCCGTTTGGAGTCTGCATCGACCGCGCCATTTCCGATCTGGTGTTCGCTTCCGTGCGTTTCGCCTACTACAACAACACCTACCGGATGTACAGGGCTATCGACGCCAACAACAGGATCATCGAGGAGCAGAACAGGATAATCGCACAGAACAACGCCACGATAGCCGCTCAGAACAGCTCGTTCGCTTTGAACTCTACGAGAGCTAACAACGCCTATTCCCTTGCGGACAGGCTCGGCCTTGTGCAGAGCTACGCCTATGCCAACCAGCCGTACTACTATCAGGACGGGGTCTTCTACATCGTCAACTCCAACGGCCAGTACGAGGTCATCGTCCCTCCGGCCGGAGCACTGGTCGAGGACCTTCCGGACGACTACGACACGATCACTATGGACGGAATGGACTTCTACAAGGTTGACGACACCGTTTACAGGCTAACCCTCATAGAAGGAAAGCCTTACCTTGAGGTTCTCGGACAGATGTACGGCAAGCTTGCCAACCAATACAATTATTACTCAAACAGAACTGCTTCCTACAACAGTCTCTATTAACAGTTTAGACATTAATGGACAAACTCAGGAACTTATTTGAAAGTTATACAGGTCAGAAAGTAAGTGACGCGGAGGAACTTAACTCCTCCGGAAGCAACAGGAGATATTTCCGTCTAAAGGGCGGGAATATCTCCATTATCGGTGTCATAGGTACAAGCCTTGAGGAGAACAACGCATTCGTCAGCCTCAGCGCTCATTTCCTCAGCAAAGGAATAAAAGTGCCTAAGGTGCTGGCTGTCAGTGAGGACGGAATGCGGTATATTCAGGAAGACCTTGGAGATGACCAGCTCTACAAAGTGGTCACCCAAGGACGCGAGAGCGGTGAATATAGCTCCTACGAGTGCCGTCTTCTGTGCCGGGCGATGGAGATGCTGCCGAAACTCCAGTTCAAGGGAGCCGAGGGGCTTGACTGGTCTGTCTGCTATCCGGAGCCGGCGTTTAACGAGAGGATGATCCTCTTTGATCTGAACTATTTCAAATATTGCTTCCTGAAGGCCACCGGTCTTGAGTTCAACGAGGTGAGGCTTCAGGATGATTTCGAGAGGCTGAAGACGGATCTGATGCAGGATATGGGCGATACGTTTATGTACCGTGATTTCCAGGCCAGGAATGTGATGATGAAGGACGGAGAGCCTTACTTCATTGATTTTCAGGGAGGCAGACGCGGCCCGATCTACTACGATGTCGCGTCGTTCATCTGGCAGGCACGTTCCCGTTACCCTGAGAATCTTCGCAAGGAGATGGTACAGACATATTTACGGGCCTTGAAGGGCTACACCGATGTCAACGAGGAGCATTTCAACGAAAGGTTGAGGTTGTTTGTCCTGTTCAGGACTCTTCAGGTTCTGGGCGCTTACGGTTTCAGGGGATATTTCGAGAAGAAGCCGCATTTCCTCGCCAGTGTGCCTTACGCTCTGGGCAATCTGCGCCGTCTTCTGCAGAAGCCGTTCGAGGACTATCCTTATCTGAACGAGATACTTACGAAACTCACCACAATGTCGCAGTTCAACAACATAGCGGAGGACAAACGCTTGGAAGTCAAGGTGTTCAGTTTTGCCTACAAGAAAGGTATCCCGGTTGACACGACAGGTAACGGAGGCGGTTACGTCTTCGATTGCCGCGCGATCAACAACCCTGGCAAGTACGAGCACTACCGTCAGTTCACCGGACTGGACAAGGAGGTGATCAAGTTCCTTGAGGACGACGGGGGAGTGGTGAAGTTCCTGAATAATGTCTATGACCTTGTGGATAATCACGTCAAATGCTTTATAGAGAGGAAGTTCACCCACTTGCAGGTCTGCTTCGGATGCACTGGCGGACAGCATCGTTCGGTCTATTGCGCGGAGCATCTGGCACAGCATCTGGCCGACAGGTTCGACATAAAGATCACGGTTACCCACCGGGAACTGGACATTGAGAAGATTCTGTAGATGAAGGCGATGATTTTCGCGGCGGGCCTCGGCACGAGACTCAAGCCGATCACCGACACGCTGCCCAAGGCCTTGGTACCGATTGACGGGAAGCCGCTTCTGTATCGTGTAGTGTCCAAACTCAAGGCCGCCGGGATCTCGGAGTTCGTTATAAATGTGCATCATTTCCCGGATTCCATAATCGGCTATACTCACGAGCAGGGGGATTTCGGAGTCAATGTCAAGTTCTCTGACGAGAGGGATTTCCTGCGAGAGACCGGAGGCGGAATCAAATTCGCCCGTCCGCTGCTTGAAGGAAGTCCGTTTCTGGTTCACAATGTGGACATCCTGTCGGATCTGGACGTGAACTGGTTCATCTCTCAGGCGCATCCGGATGCGCTTTCCAATATTCTTGTCAGCGACCGCAGGACACAGAGATATTTCCTCTTCGATGACGATATGAGGCTTGTCGGCTGGACGAACCTTGCCACCGGCGAGGTCAGGAGTCCCTATGGGAATATCGATCCTTCACGGTTCCGGAAATATGCCTTCGCGGGCATCCACTGCATCTCCGACGGCATATTCAAAGTCTTTGATGAGGATGGATGGGGCGATCGCTTCTCAATCACAGACTTTTATATTCAGGAATGTGACAGGCATCCGATCTATGGAGTAGTGCCGCAGGAATTGAGGCTGATCGACGTGGGAAAGTTCGAGACCCTCTCCGAGGCGGAGGAATTTGTCAGAAACACACTTAAAAACAACTGATTAATATTATGGCAAAAAGTAAGTTTTGGTCCGAGTTCAAGGACTTCGCGATGAAGGGCAATGTGGTCGATCTGGCTGTCGGTGTAGTTGTCGGCGGCGCTTTCGGCAAGATTGTCACATCGCTCGTCAACGACATCATTATGCCGTGCGTCGGTGTGCTCATCGGCGGTTTCGATTTCACAAACCTTAAGATCGTCCTTCACAAGGCCGTGATGGAAGGCGCGGAGGTTGTCAAGCCGGCCGTGACCCTGAACTATGGCAATTTCATTCAGGAGACCGTTAACTTTCTGATCATCGCATTCAGTATATTCCTTGCCATCAAGGGATTGGCTAAGTTGCAGAGAAAGAAGGAAGAGGCTCCGGCCGAGCCTGCGGCACCGGCTCCTAAGCCTGATGATGTGGTTCTTCTTGAAGAGATCCGTGACCTTCTGAAGAATCAGAAATAACCTTCTCCTTGTAGGCCATAGGGGAGCATCCGACCGCTTCCTTGAAATATTTCCCGAAGAAAGACTGGTTCGCGAAATGCAAGGTCTCGCTGACTTCCTGGACGGTGTAGTTGCCGCTCTTCAGCATAGTCTTGGCGTCCTTGATGACAAAGTCGCGGATCCAGTCTTTCGCGTGTTTGCCGGACTCCTTGTAGATCATATGGGCGAAATACTTCGGTGAGATGTACAATTGCTTCGCATAGAACTGCACGCTTCTTTCAAATGTGTAGTTCTGGCTGACCTTGATAAGGAAACGGCGCAGCAGCTCGTTGCTCCTCCATTTTGTGACGACAGGCTGTTCGGTATCCTTCGTTTTGCTGGCGATTCTGGCGGATAGGTAACTGGCCAGCATTACAGACGCGCCCTCCAGGGCCTCGGCCTTGAACATATCGCTTTCAAAAAGGATGATGTTCTTCACCGTGCCGAAAAAGGACACCATTCTTTTGCTCTCGGCCGGGGTGAGAGTCAGGATCACCGGCTCATACAGGGAGTTTCGAAGGTATCTTGTGCTGCCGTAGGTGAATTTCATAAGTTTGCTGTCCGGCATAATGGAGACTGAGATGGCCTTGAAGTCATTGCTGATCCGGATGCTTTCGGCGATGTTGCCGAGACTGACCGCGAAGATGTCGTTCTCACGCAGGACATATTCGTGTCCGGAGACCCTTGTGCGCGCCTCGCCGCCAAGACAAAGGAAGATCGCCGTGAAACGCATCTTGGCCGGCAGTGACGGGAAATTCTTGATTTTCCTTGGCCATTCCTCGTCAATCGTGTCATTGAGGAACAGCTGCCCGTCGTATTCAGTCAATCCGGGGAATTCCCTGAGCAGGTTGATGTCGAAGTTGTTTATTTTTCTGTATTTGTCCATTATGTGCGAATATTTGTTCAAAAATACTCAAATTTGAGCGAAAAGACAACTATTCTTTACTATTGACATTTCTGAATATCTTGAATCCGATCACCGCGACTGTTATGCTCATTAGGGGACTGATCAGATTGAAGAAGCAATATGGCAGGTAGGCCAGCGTCGGCACGCTGAGGATTGTGGCCTGCGTCATTCCGCAGCTGCTCCACGGGTAGAGAGGTGATGTGACGGTGGCGGAATCCTCCACAGCGCGGCTCAGTAACCTGTTCTCGTAGCCCTCTTTCTCATAGACATCCTTGAACAGACTGGAAGTCAGTATGATGGCAAGGTACTGGTCGGAGACTATCCCGTTCAGTGCGGTTCCCGTCACCACCGTTGAGGTCACGAGGCTGGTCCTGCGTTTTGTCAGTGGGAGGATCATAGATGCAAGGTGGTGCAGCATTCCGCTGGCCTTCATCGCGGCCCCGAAGCACATCGCGCAGATGATGAGATAGACCGTGTTCAACATTCCCAACATACCTTTTGACGCCACGAGCTCGTTGACTTCCGGATTGCCGGTCTCGACGGAGACTGAGTTGTAGATGGACTCTATCGTTCCTGTGAACAGGATCTTGGCGTTGGAACCGTCTCCTGCGACCCCGATTCCGATCTCACGGATTATGTCAGGCTGGAATATGACCGCCGCTATGGCCGCCATCACCGTGGACAGCGCCAGAACGATCAGTGCCGGCATCCTGCGCGCGATCATCACCGCTGTCAGGGCCGGAACAATCAGCAGCCACGGGGTGATGTTGAATTTCGAGTCGAGAACGGAGGTATATTCATTGACCAATGAAGCGTCGCTTCCGGAGTGGGAGAAGCCGAGGATTG
>CAVKYA010000091.1:0-2768 GCA_963660255.1 Bacteroidaceae bacterium
CCTAAGCGCCTCAGGCCTGCAAACCATAAAAATAGCCGCAAGCCTAAAGTGCATATTTCCAATTATTTGTTCTTCTGGGCAGCGTAGAAGTTCATCAGGCAGCCGTCGGCGAGAATCTCACGCTCATCCGCCGTGAGGTTCTGGAAGTAGAGGTGAATATCCTTGACTCCATCGGAACTGATAACCTTGGCGTCGATCTCTTCCTTACCGGAAAGGATAGCCTCACGAATGCCAGGAACATAGACGAAATCACCGGCTACATATTCAAAAGGAGTGTCCTTTGAGATAGTGAAAGGAACTATGCCCCAGTTGATGCAGTTGCTGCGGTAACGCTTGGTGGCATATTCATAGCAGATGTTGGCGTCGCCGCCGAGCACCTTCTGACAGGAAGCGGCCTGCTCGCGGGCTGAGCCGTCGCCTGGTTTGTTGGCGAAGACGCAGGAGCCGAATGAGGTATTCTCGGCCTTGGCTCCGACCTTTGCCAGAGCGTCAAGCACGTGCTGAGGGGTCTTGCCCTCACGGCGCTCAAGGTCCTCGGCCTGGATCCTCTTGCTCAATCCGACATATTCAGGAACACGGCGTGAGAGGGCGAACTCGGAGAGTTTCAGAGGGTTGGAACGGTAGCTTGAGGTCTCGCCGGACGGGATGAGCTCGTCGGTCGTGGTGACAGGATCGTGGATGACAGCGGCAAGTTCGAGGAGCATATTCTCCTCCATCGGGTACATCTTAGGCCAGTCCTTGATGTTCGGTCCGTAGCGGAGCTCGACTGTCGGATCAGCCTTGCCGAAGCCGTAGTAGATGCGGCTCTTGTAGATGCGGTCATCGAATGAATATGGCTTGTGCGTGTCCTCATATTCAATGTCGGTAGCAGCCGTGATGACTCCTCCGTTGGCGGCTGTGGCGGCGATCGAGCGCGCGTCCATCAGGCAGACAAGGGAAATCTGTCCCTGACCTGGCTTAGAGCCTTCGCGGTTAGGGAAGTTGCGGGTGGTGTGACGGATCGAGAGTCCGTTGTTGGCTGGAACGTCTCCGGCTCCGAAGCAAGGGCCGCAGAACGCAGGCTTGATAACCACACCAGCCTCAAGCAGTTCCTCAGCGATGTGATTGCGGGTGGTCGCGAGGTAAACCGGAGTTGACTGAGGGTAGGCGGACATCGTGAAATAGTCGTTGCCGATGGTCTTGCCCTTCATAATCGCGGCGGCCTCGCTGAGATTGTCGTAAGTACCTCCGGAGCAGCCGGCGATGATTGCCTGATCAGCGAAAGCCTTGCCGTTCTTCACCTTGCTCTCAAGGTCAATGGTGATCTTGTCACCGAAACGCTTCTTGGCGTCCTCCTCGACTTTCTTCAGGATTCCCTCAGGATCAGCCTGAAACTCGTGGATCGTGTAGGCGTTGGAAGGGTGGAACGGAAGGGCGATCATAGACTCCTGCTTGGAGAGGTCGATGCGGATCATCGCGTCGTAGTAAGCGATCTCGCCCGGCTGGAGTTCCTTGTAGGCCTCAGGACGCTCGTGCATCTTGTAATATTCCTCAACCTTTTCGTCGGTTACCCAGATCGAGCTGAGGCAGGTGGTCTCGGTAGTCATCACGTCGATTCCGTTACGGAAATCGGTAGGGAGGGAAGCCACTCCAGGGCCTGCGAACTCAAGCACCTTGTTCTTCACGAAACCGTTCTCGAACACGGCCTTCACAAGGGAGATGGCCACGTCGTGAGGGCCGACACCCTTCTTAGGCTTGCCTTCGAGCCAAACCAGAACAACCTCAGGAGCGTTGATGTCCCAAGTGTTGTGCAGGAGCTGCTTCACAAGCTCGCCGCCGCCTTCTCCGACACCCATACAGCCGAGTGAGCCGTAGCGGGTGTGGCTGTCGGAGCCGAGGATCATACGGCCACAACCTGCAAGAGCCTCACGGACATATTGATGAATAACCGCCTGGTTGGCAGGGACATAGATTCCACCGTACTTTTTGGCGGCGGAGAGTCCGAAGATATGGTCGTCCTCGTTGATGGTACCGCCGACAGCGCACAGGGAGTTGTGGCAGTTGGTCATCGCGTAAGGAATAGGGAACTTGTCAAGTCCGCTGGCGCGGGCTGTCTGGATAATTCCGACGTAAGTGATGTCGTGTGAAGCCATCGCATCGAATCTGATGCGCATCTTCTTGCCTTTGCTTCCGTCCACATCGTGGGCGCGGAGGATTCTGTAGGCGATGGTGTTTTCGCGGGCCTCATCGGCAGACGGCATTCCTGCGGCATCATTGACGAGAGTCTTGCCATTTTTCAGGTAAACGCCATTGGGAATCAATTCTACCATAACAAAATTAGTTTTGTGTTAATAAATTATTAGTTAACAATTAATTATACTATTTATAAATATTGTCAGGGACAGCATATCGGCGCTTCCGCCGGGCGAGATGTTCTCCCTGATAAAGTCTTTGTTCAAAGATGACAGGCCGATCTCGCTGAAGTCTTCCAGAAGCCTCGCAGCCTCGGACTTGGCGCGGGCGAGACCCTCCGCTCCCCTTCTGTGGAGAATGTTGGTGTCGTCAAGGGTGGTCATTATGTGAAGCAATGTCTTGTGGCAGCGGTTCGGATCGTTTTCCAGACTGCGGTAGTACGGCAGCCAGTCAGCGAACAGTTCCGGATAGGCCCCTCGGGCGTTCTCAAGCGCGCCGCTGACCTTGAAACTTCTCTTCGCCTCGGCTCCGTGCGTACCTTGGGCGAGCGGAATCTCCGACGCGACGCGGGACACAAGTTGCTTAAATGAATATGC
>CAVKYA010000091.1:3048-8758 GCA_963660255.1 Bacteroidaceae bacterium
TTCGGGGTCGTGTCGAGTTCCAGCCTCAACGCACGCTCGGCGAGGTCTGCCACCAAGTAAGGGACGGTGGATTTTGGAATATATTCCATCGCCTCTTGCAGATTACCTTTGTCAAGAACTTGTCTTAAAGCCGTGGCGCTGATTGGTTTACCGTCTTGCTCAAGTCTTGGGATCTCGATGAAGTCGATTCCGGACGGACGGTGCGCTTCGACAGGCTCAGCGACCGGTCGAATGGTCGTCGCTTCGACAAGCTCAGCGACCGGTTGGTGAGCCTGTCGAACCACAGCGACCGATGATATATGCTCAGAGTCCGACACCTTTCGGTCACTGAGCCTGTCGAAGTGACCGCTCTTCATAGCGACCGAGGTTCTCAGTAGAATCTCTGCCATCAGCTCGTTGTAGCGACGGGTAAGCGGATCCTCCGGCTCGCTGCCGGCGAAACGCACTGTAACGCCAAGAGGCTGAGCGATATGGTTCACGAACAGATCCAGATCAAGTGCGATCTGGGTGTCCGTCGCATCGTCCAGTTTCTTCAGGAAATATGTCGGGAAAGTCGCCGCCGAGATGGCGTAGTCGCTGCCCTCACAGACAACCACGTTGCCAAGCCCAGCGCAACCAGCCTCAATCATAGCCTTCCTCTCAGCGTAAGGGAAACGCGACCTATCCTCCTTCACGACAATCACATAGAGATTGTCAACCTGCGCGGCGGCCTGCTCGATAAGATAACGATGCCCCTTCGTGAACGGATTGACGTTCATCACGATGGCCCCGTTCCGACCCGGGCGGACAAGCGAAGCCAAGTACTTCTCGTACTCTGGAAGCCCTCCCCTGCCGTTCTCCATCAGAACAGCCTTAGGCGCTGACGCAAGCAACGTGAATCCAAGGCTCTTGAATATCCCGATGTTCTCCGGCTTGGTGAACGCCTTGACCGACTCACGGCCATCCTCACGGGCAATCGCTATGAGTCTGGACACGAGGATATTCATAAGTCCCTCACTGCGTGCCGCTTCCGACACGGCCACGCACTTGATGACGTTGCCGTCAAGTCCGCCTCCCGCAAGGATTTCGTCTCCGTCCTCGTCACGGGTGATGGCCACATAGCGGTCCAGCTGGGCAAGCCTGAGTCCGTTGGCGGCGAGAAAAGCCTCGACCCGTCTCCGGACAGAGTTCAGCGACAGCGGAACCTCGCTTATGTAGTGACGGTTATCGCACATAGGACTCTATCATTTCGTCAATCTTCGCAGCCAACTCGTCCATTGTGTGAGTTCGGTTACGCATACAATAGCGAGCCTCATTGTCACAGATCAGACATTTCCTCGCGCTCAGACCGACCGACTCTCTCGGGACAGGAATTCCGTCAGCATCAATCACATCCAAATCAAAAAGGCGGCCGAGCGGATGAGTGTCCTCGATCCGGCAGGTCACCTTCTTGGCTTCCTCGTTGGAAAGCGGGGTGACAAGATAGGCCTCGTAGCCGGTCGGCAGATCCCGGAGCCTCAGCTTGAGCATAGAGTCTCCGAAAGCCGTGACCAAAGCCGTGACCGCGGCCTGGGCGACAACAAGGGATTGCAGATTACGCTTGACCTTGCCCGGCATTATGACCGTAAGGCAGACCAATGTCTTTCCAGGGTAACCTTTCAAAAGTTCCTTCTGGAAAGAAGCCCGTTCCTCACGACTTGCCAGCAGTTGGTCAAGCGTAATCTCCATAAACAAGAATCTATCTAAACTTACCTTTCGTAAATGCGAAACTTTAGTCTTCGATGTTCATTATGACATCCATAACGGAGCCGTCACGGTTCATCACGACACCCACAACCTTGTCTCCGAACGGAAGCGGATCAGGCACTCCGATTGACTTGAGAGCCAGTTCCTTAAGGTCGTGGATATCCACGATCTTCAGACCGGCCTCCTTCAGACGCTCGGCGATCTCAGGACGACGCGGGTTGACCGCGATTCCATATTCAGTGACAACTACATCGACTGTCGAGCCAGGGGTGATGAGTGTCGTGACCTCGTCCACAACGCAAGGGATGCGTCCGCGCATCAGAGGGCAGACGATGATCGAAAGAGCTGAGTCAGCTGCTGTGTCAGGATGTCCTCCGACGGCCCCTCTGATGACACCGTCGCTACCCACAAGCACATTGACATTGAAGTTGACATCCACCTCAAGTGCAGATAGGATGACGATGTCGAGATAGTGGACGGCTGATCCAGGTTCATCCGCGCTGGCATATTCATTGGCGGAGACTCCCTTGTGGAAAGGATCGTTCTTGATGGACTCGGCGGCTACGCGGTCAAACGACTGGACGTCAATGAGTCGCCCGATGAGACCTTCCTCGTGCATCTTGACCATATGGGCGGTGATTCCACCGAGCGCGAAGCTGGAGTGGATGCCTCTCTTGATCATTTCCTCACGAATATATTTGACTGCGGCAAGTGACGCTCCGCCGGATCCGGTCTGGATCGAGAATCCTTCCTTGAAATAGCCGCTGTTGACAATCACCTTGGCGGCGTTCATTGCGAGCAGGATGTCGCGCGGATTCTTGGTGTCGCGGATGGCACCGGAAGAGATCTTGGACGAGTCTCCGACTGAGTCCACAAGGACAACGTAATCGACATCGTGCTCGGAAATCGAGTTCGGAGTGTTCGGATAATCAACGAGATCGTCGGTGATGATCACCACCTTGTCAGCGTACTGGGCGTCCGGCTTGGCATAACCGAGTGAACCGCAGATGGACTTGGCGTGCTCGGAGCGGGAGTAACCGCTGGCGTTTCCGGCAGGGTCGCTGGAAGACGCGCCCAAGAACGCCACGTCAATGTGAAGGTCACCGTTGGCGATGGCGCTTCCACGTCCTCCGTGGCTGCGGAACACAACCGGCTCCTTCATCAGGCCGTGTGAGATCTCCTTGGCGAGTTCTCCGCGAAGTCCTGATGTCGAGATCTTTGTGATCACTCCGTTCTTGATGTGGTCGATCAGCGGGGCGTGAACGTCAGAAAGGCTGGACGCGGCAAGGTGGAGGTTCTTGAATCCCATCTCGGCCAGCTTGCCCACGACCATATTCACAACCTTGTCTCCGCCTCTGAAATGGTGGTGGAAAGAAATTGTCATTCCGTCCTTGAGGCCGCTGAGTCTGATCGCGTCCTCAAGCGTGACCACCTTTGACTGAACCTTCTGGAGATCCTTACGGAATGTGGTGTTCTTAGGAGTCTCCCCCGAATACACCTTCTTACCCATAGCGGCTGCGGCAGCACCTATAAGCTCCGCCCTTTCCTTTATATTACTCATAAACTTCCTCCTTTGTTAATAAGCCTGAAGCGATCGCAAGGTCGATGGTGCGCTGGGCCCTGATGACAACAGGACGGTCAACCATCTTGCCGTTCACGGCGATGACACCGGAGCCGCGCTTCTCGGCCTCCTTGATGGCGGCGAGAATCTTCTTGGCCTTTTCGATGGCCTTCTCGGTAGGCGCGAACACCTCGTTCACAATCTGTATCTGACGAGGGTTGATGATGGACTTTCCGTCGAATCCGAGGGTCTTGATGAGCTCGACCTCCTTGCGGAAAGTCTCCATATCATCGAGATTTGAATATACCGTGTCGAGGGCATCGATTCCGGCCGCCCTGGCGGCCACGACGATAGTCTCGCGGGCATAAAGGAGCTCGGCTCCGCCCGGAGTACGCTGAGTCTTGAGGTTGGCGCAGTAGTCCTCGGCGCCGAGGGCGATACCCATCATCCTCTTGGAGGCCTTGGCGATGGCGAAAGCGTTGCAGATTCCCTCCGCGCTTTCGATGGCGGCCATCATACGGGTTCTTCCCAGACAGCCGATCTCCTTCTCCACCTTCTCGATCTCGGCCTCAAGCTCACGGACCTCGTCGGCGGTCTCGGTCTTAGGCATACGGATCACCTGCACACCGGCCTTCACGACAGCCTCCACGTCCTTGTGGCCGTAAGGAGTGCTGAGCGGATTGATGCGGACAACCATTTCGGTGTCGCCGTAGTCTATAGATTTCAGAGCGTTGTAAACGAGCAGACGGGCCGCGTCTTTCTCGGCCATCGTCACAGAGTCCTCCAAGTCGAGCATAATCGAGTCCGGCCCGTAGATGAAGGCATCCTGCATCATTCCAGGGTTGTTGCCCGGAACGAACATCATTGTTCTTCTTAATCTTTCCATAACTGTAACTGATTGAGTAATCATTAAAGAATATGTCAGGTGACTTATCCCTTAACTTTTACTATGCCCAAACATCTTTCCCTGTGGCGCGCACAGCGGCGGCGGTCACCCTGGCGCGGATCGTGCAGTCACGGGCTCCCTTGTCAACCGCCTTGATGTCAGCGTCCTCAAGGCCAAATTCGGTGAGTGTCTCTTCAATGACCCGGCGGATCTGCCTGCCAAACTGAGCGGCTACAGAACTGTCGAGGTCGATGTGCAGACCTTTCGTCTCTGCCGGGGCGATCTGGATCATTATGTCTCCCGATTCCAGCGTTCCGGCTACAGCGTTCTTTACTTCCATAGCGAAATGTGCGATAAAAAGTCATTAGTGTCCCTGAATATCAGAGGCGTGTTAATAATTATGTGTCAATCTCAAACAAAACCAACCCATAGTGCCTACAATTTTTCATCATATTCGGAATATTCCGAAAAATATATAACCACTGCGACGGGTCGCATCTTGTTCCGCCAAAGGTATGACACTTTTTTCAGTTGACCAAATTTCCACCGTACATTTTACTTATTTTTGATGTGCTCCCGTGCGCAAACCACACCTTTCCTCTCAAGAGATCGCCTCTGGCACATAGTTCGTGCGTATACGAAGACTTCTCACTCACGAGGTAGCTAATTACATACAGCTCGTGCGCAATCAGCAACTTCCTACTCACGAAGCACACCACCGAAGGCATCCTGTGCGTAGAAGAGTGTCCACCACGCACGAAATCAGTCGGGTAAAAAGGATGAGATTTGTGGATGGCAAAAGGGATTGTCCACGCCACCGTCACGTAGCCAACTGTTTTTCAAGAAGTTCATCAATTCAGATGTCCACCCGGGATCAGAGCCGGACAACGGTTTTCAATGTACCTTTGCACCGTCAACTAAAAACTGATTTTATTATGATCATCAAACTTGAACAAAGAATCGAGACAAGAAAGGATGTCAGCGCTCTCACCGTGCGCCTGACCGGAAACTACAAGGATGTCAACTATTCCGAGGCTTGGGACAAAATCATCAACTACTGCAAGAAAGAAAACCGTGTAGGCTGCATTGACGCCGAGTACATCAGTGTCTATCTTGATGACCCTATGACGACTCCGGCCGAGAAGTGCCGCACGGATGTCTGCATCGCCCATCCTGTACTCAGCGGTCTCCAGTCAGAGGGAGATGTCAGAGTCGGCACCATCGAGGGAGGCAAGTTCATCGTCTTCCTGCACAAAGGCCCGTACACGGAACTCGGACAGGTCTATGAAGAGGTCTATGGCCATCTGCTTCAAGAGAACGGAGTGGAAGTGCTTCCGAAACCGATGTTCGAGAAGTATCTGAATGACCCTTCTCTCACGAAGCCCGAAGACCTTCTGACCGAGCTCTGGATTCCGATCGCATAACGCGCATAAAAAACACCTTCTTCTATTATGGCCGGTCCCGCCTCTCACCACGGCAGGGTCGGCCTGTTATATACCCGTGGAGGCTCAGAGCAAGACAATGAAGGAGGTGCCGAG
>CAVKYA010000092.1:0-8630 GCA_963660255.1 Bacteroidaceae bacterium
GATAGTGACCGTGCTTCTTTTCTTCATTGTTCTCCTCTTTCTTCTCCATATTGATGACAAGATCACCATTGTCGTCAAGGCTTACCTTGAAATCATCCTTGGTCATACCCGGAGCGGCGAGCTCGATGTCGTAGCTCTTCTCGTTTTCTAATACGTTGATCGCTGGAGCCGTGGCGTTTGTCCTGGCCATCCAATCGTTGTCAAAGAAATCATTGAAAAAGTTCGGTAACCAATTCTGGTTGTTGTACTTTTTTGATACTGGTAACATAATCAAATCTCCTATTTTTTGTTTTACTTTATCTTTTCACCCGTCCTTTCGGGCGGGACATCTAAGGTTTAATCAATCCGTGTGCCGATGCATTTAGAGTATCAAAAAGACGACAGTTTGTCACAATAACGTGACAAACTGTCTTATTCAAATGTCATTATGTCGAATATACTCCTAAAAAGGCTTCTTGAAATTCTTGGCCAGACCTCCGGCGCTGGTCTCCTTATAAAGGGAAGGCAGATCCTTGCCGGTCTGCTTCATCACCTCCACCACGTGATCAAAGGATACACGGTGCTTTCCGTCCGAAAAAGCGGCATAAAGGTTCGAGTCCAACGCCCTTGTGGCCGCGAAAGCGTTCCTCTCGATGCAAGGGATCTGGACAAGGCCGCAGATCGGATCACAGGTCATCCCCAAATGATGCTCAAGCCCCATCTCGGCCGCATATTCAATCTGCGAAGGGCTGCCGCCGAACAATTGGCACGCCGCCGCGGACGCCATAGCGCAGGCCACACCGACCTCTCCCTGACAGCCGACCTCGGCGCCGGAGATGGAAGCGTTGCGCTTTACGATGTTCCCGATCAGACCAGCGGTGGCCAAGGCGTGAAGGACTCTTGTATCCTTGAACTCGTGCCCCTTGGCAAGATGATAAAGCACGCCGGGCATCACCCCGCTCGACCCACAGGTAGGGGCCGTGACGATGATGCCTCCCGAGGCATTCTCCTCACTGACGGCAAGGGCATACGCATAGACAAGCCCACGGGTCTGGAGAGTCTGTTTGTAGCCGGTCGCCTTCACGTAATACGTAGGAGCCTTTCTCGGCAGGTTTAAAGGTCCGGGAAGGACACCCTCGTGGTCTATCCCCCTCTCAACGGACGCTTTCATAGCCTCCCACACCTCCTGAAGATAGTCCCAGATGTCCGGACCTTCGCAAAGGTCCACATATTCCCAATAATTACGTCCCTTGTCCTCGCACCATTTCTGGATTTCAGCAAGATGGTCCATACCATAGACATCCGGTGTCGAAAAGCGGTCACCAGGCTTGCCCTCGGACAGCGCTCCCCCACCCACACTGTAAACCGTCCATTCATCAGTCTGATTGCCTTCGGCATCAAAAGATTTGAAATTCATTCCGTTGGGATGGAAAGGAAGGAATATCTCCGGCTTCCAGACAATCCGTACAGGGGCTATTCTTTCCAAAACCTCCACTATCGCCACATCAGTCATATGCCCCTTTCCGGTCGCGGCAAGACTGCCGTACAGCGTGACCTCGAACGAAGCCGCGTCAAAATGCCGCTCCGCAAAATCCTTGGCCGCCTTGTTCGGACCCATAGTGTGACTGCTGGACGGCCCTTTGCCTATCCTGTAAAGTTCTTTAAGTGATTTCATAATTTCCGTTTATTTCCCTCAGGACGATTGATTTATGAATATACCGACGCTTCCCTACCGCGACTTCACCGCCTGAACAGCGCATTTCTGACAAAGACGGGCATCCTTAGGAGTGATGCTGTACTCAGTGTCACGCAGAAGATAACCGTTGCCAAGGACGGATTTGCCGAGAGTCGGCTTGATCAGTGTCTCAAACCACGCGCAGGCAGCGATGTAGCGGCCGAACTGCCTTGTCAGATGATAGCCGTCACGGGTCAGTTGATAGACCTTGCTTGTCGCCGGAACCTCGTCCTGATTGTTAAGGCGTGTTCCACGGGCAATCTGGATGGCGTCACCGCTTGGAATCACGACAGGAAGGTTGAACTCCGCCGACGCGCGTCTGACGCATTCCACAATTCCTGAATACATCTTATCCTGATCGTTACTGTACAACTTGAACATCCCGTGCTCCGAATTGGAAGCGTAGGCCCAAGTCTCGTGCCAGACTATGGCCGCCTTAGGATTCAGAGCCTCTTTTCTTATGATATTCATAAGTTTAGGAATCCATTCCTGATAAGTGTCGTACAATCCGGTGCGTCCGGATGTCTCCTGCATAGTGATGATGTCCCACGGCTCGTCCTTAAGCCCGTCAAGGATAGTGGCGTTCTTGCGGACAAGCGCCCAGTGGTTTTTCGTTGACTTTGAATACGTGTAGTCCGCAAGTCCCTCAGAATATTCCTTGCAATGCCTTTCCAACGAGCAGCCGCCTATGTAGAGCCTACCCAATATCACATTATGGATGCCGGAGGCCTCAAGAAGACCAGGAATATATTCGGTGCCATCGTCCGAAAAGCTGTTGCCGACAGCAAGTATCCTGAGTGTGTCCGGATTCTGCGGAAGAGGATGGTTGACATAGCGCTCCTGGGCGTTCATACCCAGAAAAGCGAGGAATGTTAAAAGAACTGTAAGAATATGTCTCATCATTTTTTATATGTTTTGACAACAAAGATACTACTTTATTCAGAAAGTCAGTCTGAACAAGTCGCCCTGAGCCTGAACAAAGAGGTCTCCACGGTAATAGGCACAATCCTCCAACTCTCCGAAGGTTGCCTTCGTCAAGTCTATGACATTCTGCATCGCGCGGGTGTTCAGATTCCAGACGTAAAGGACAGAAGGCTCCTTCTCAGTCCCGAATCCGGTAGGCATAAACAGTTGGCCGTTCTTGATGAAAAGGCCCTGACCGATAGGATTGAAATGAGCCTGGTACGTGTCCTCTATCATATAGTTCTCCAACAAGTCTTCCTTTGTCAAAGTCACGATTCCGTCCGTGGACTCATTCAGTTTCGGGATGCGGAACTTCACTATGCGGTGACGGTTCAGGGCGTTGGTGTTGTCAACGGTGTTGCCGTAGCCATAGAGATAGTTGTTGTCCGGATCGATAACCCATTGGAGGGCATATCCGAAAAGATGGTCAGTGTCCTTGAAATATATTGTCTGAACTAGCTCTGATGATTTCAAGTCACCAGCGACACGCTCGACGTAAAGCACATCCTTGCGCCCGTTTATCGGGTTCCGGTTGCATTGGCTGATGTACAGAAGCGGGAAACGATCCTTTTTGTCATAGAAGGTTCTTCCAAAAGAAGCCACATTGGCGTGATTCACCTTGTCATAGCTGGCAAGTCTGAAAGGCTCGCACTCCCTCGTGATCTTGTCGCCTTCGATCTTATATACGGTCAGCCAACCGGAGTTCTGGCAGCTGAATATGTAGTCACCCCAGATGTCCATTCCCTGATAACCCTCCTTCCCGGTTCCTTGAAGTTTGAGAAGATGATCACACCTGAACGTGTGCTCGGTCAGGTTCACCGGAGATCCTGTATAAGTGTACTGTCCGGAAGCGGCCGGCTGCGCCATAAGCGAAACCGGAATCAGCAATGACGACAAAAGGATATGTCTTTTCATAATAAAGAGAGTATTTGATGATTCATATTCAATCAGGAATATCACGCAACAGTTCTCCCAGATAAGGAAGAAGAGTGAAGAGCAGCAGTGTCTTGTCTTTGGCCAAAACAGTCCTTAGATGCCTCAAAGCTACATAGATGTGGTTTTCCACTGTACTGAGTGAGATTCCGAGCCTTGAGCTGATGTCTTTGTTGGGAACATCCTCGATGTAACTCAGCCTGAATACTTCTCGGCATTTAGGCGGCAGACCGGAAATCGCTTCCTCAAGATTCTTCCGCAAGTCCCCCTCAAACAGGTTACGCATCACAGGATTCCTGTCGGGATCAGCGCCCTCCAATCCCAACACGGCTATCCGCACATCGTTCCATTCCCGGTACTGCCTCAGAAGATTCTCTTTCCTAAGGTAATTCAGCGCTCTGTTGTACACGGCCTTCATCAGATAGCTCCGAACGGAGACACTGTCGGTTATTCCTGCCCTGTTTTTCCAGAACGAGAACAAGACATCCTGGACAGCATCATCCGCCCATTCATCAGGAAGGAAGACCCTCGCGTACGCCATAAGGACCGGTAATTCCTCCTTACAGAAATCATTGAACGCGCTTCTGTCGCCTTTTTGTATTTCGGATATCAAGTCAGTTCGAGTCATAAATAGTCTTGGAACGCCACAAAAATAGTCAATAAAATCAATATGTACTCCCAAAGGATACAAAAATTTCCATTGATATACGACATATGAAAATATTCAAAAATCCACTAGGTGTTTTTGCCGGCAAGTGTGTATTAATAACGTTAGACATAATTAATACCGAACAAAATGGAATTTTCTGAAGAATATCTCCGACTGGCGATCCGTTACCTTCGCGGCGATGCGGACGATGCAGACAAAGAGACTCTAATCCGTTGGTTGGAGGTGGATTCCAAACGAAAAGAAGACTTCGCGGTCCTGTCAGCTCTGTATAAGTCCTCCGGCGTTATGAAACCAAGTGACGAGCGGACTTCGCGGATGCTGTTCCGGCTCAATGCAAGAATAGACGCCGAAGAAAAATCATCGCACAGGCACAACGCTTGGCGTGAAGGCAGGATATTCAGAATCTTCCTGGCATCTGCCGCCTGCGTCGCCGCCACTGTCGCCATAGGCATTCTGGCCCATCGGTTCATAAGAACACCTGATTCCTATGAATATACGGCATATTCAAACACCACTGACGATGTGACGGCCATAATGCTCGAAGACAGCAGCAAGGTATGGCTTGGGGCAAAGTCATCCATTCGGTGCAACACAAGCGCGGAAAACTCCGAACGCATCGTGAGACTGACCGGAGAAGCCTATTTCGATGTGCGTCGCGACACCACGCGCCCTTTCATTGTCAAGACCGGGACGCTTGATGTGAAAGTGCTTGGGACGGCGTTTTGTGTAAAGTCCGACGAGGCTTCCGGGAAGGTGTCCGTGCTTCTGGAAAGAGGTTCGGTGCGCCTTCAAAGCCCTGAGGGTGTAGGGCTTGTCCGCCTCTCCCCTGACCAGATGGCCGAATTCGACTCCGGTACAGGCGACCTCGCCGTGGAGCCTATGGGAGCCGTGCCTTACATCGTGCAGCACTACAACAAGGTGACCCTCCAGCAGGCGACTCTTGGTGACATCATCTCACACATAGAGCGGATGTACGGCGTGAGGATTTCTGCAAATACACCTATGGACAACTCTAAAAGATACGATCTCAACTACAAACGTACCGACAGCGCGAGAGATCTTGTCGAGACAGTCCAGGAACTTACCGGAGCTGGTCTGATGATCCTCGGACGGGAAAACAATGACACAGACTAATACCAATAACTAATCAAAATAATATGAGACATTCTATTTTTTCCAGACTGGGAGTCCTTGCAATCGCTCTGGCCGCCTGTCTCGGCTTCCCGCAGACAGTGTCCGCACAGACGACGGAAAGGAGAACCTACAATCTCAGCCTTACTGTCAAATCAGCCACAGTGAAATCATTCACCGATGAGTTCACCCGGAAAACCGGAGTCCTCTTCTCTTATGAATCAGCCCTAGCCCAAAAGCAGGTGGGCGATGTCACCATCAAAGCCAAGGACGCGTCATTGACTTCGATTCTGGACGATGTTTTCGGACGGCAGGTCACCGGATTCCGCTACAAGATGATGAACAGCACGGTGGTTCTGAGTTATGAGCGGCCGCAGGCCGTCAAGACCGGGAAGACCATCACCGTGACAGGCTCCGTGACTGACGCTAACGGAGAGCCCCTCGCAGGAGCGGGTGTGATGGTCAAAGGCACGGCCAGCGGAACCACTACCGGCCTTGACGGGAAATATTCCATCGAGGTAAATCCTGAAGCCGTGCTGGAATATTCATTCATCGGCTTCAAGGGGCACGAGGAAAGAGTGAAAGGGCGCAGGTCGATCGATATCATCATCTCGGAGGACGCGAATGTCCTTGACGACGTGGTGGTCGTGGGCTACGGCACGCAGTCACGCAAGACTTTGACGACCTCCATCTCAAAAGTTGACGGCAACAGCATCTACGCCGCTCCGGTATCTTCCATCGGTGACGCTCTGAAAGGCAAGGTCACCGGCCTCAGGGTCGCCACGAACAACGCCATCTCCGGGAACGCTCCAAGGTTTCTGATCCGTGGCGGCTCCTCCATCACCCTTAGCAACGACCCGATCGTCATTGTGGACGGAGTGACAAGGGATATGAATGACTTGAATCCTAACGACATAGAGTCCATCGAGGTTCTCAAGGACGCGGCCTCGGCCGGCATCTACGGAGCCAGGGCCTCCAACGGTGTCATCCTCGTGACCACAAAGAAAGGCAATTCCTGGGAGAAGCCGAGCATCACATTCGACGCTCAGGTCGGCTGGTCCTCCCCGTCCCGCAAATGGAATCTTATGAACGCTCGGGAATTCCTGTCATTTGTCCGTCCGGCCATAGCACAAGGACCTAACGGACAATTGATTCTGGACGGTGCCAATGCCGCCGGAACCGGCAACAAGGACACCGACATATTCTCGACAAGGTATATGGATAAAGGAGAGGAGCTCAAAGACGGATGGCAGTGGATGTACGACCCTGTGGATCCTGAGAAAGTGCTGACTTTCAAGGACACGGACTGGCAGAGCCAATGGTTCACCAACGCTCTCTGGCACAAGGAATATGTCGGAGTGAACGGAGGTTCCAGGAATATGAGGTACGCGGCGTCCGCCAGTTACCTGCAGGATGACGGAATGGTGGCGATGAGCGGCTACAAACTGTTCACGATGCACGGAAACACTTCCTTCAACATCACCAGAAACCTGGAGGCCTCGACCACATTCGATTTTTCCAGATCCGTCAAGAACCCGCTTACGGACAACTATTTCGACGCCATTGGCCGAGGGATAATGATGAGTCCTACGCATCGTGGATTCTACGATGACGGAAGGTGGGCCACCGGCGGAACGAACAGGGTACAGCAGACAGCCTCGTTCTACGAGGCGTTCTACGACAGGGAAATGGCGCAGAACCGGTTCGGAGGCAACTTCAAGCTGGTCTGGAGCATCCTCGACGGACTCAAGGCCACGGCGCAGTACGCTGTCTTCGACGACAACTACCGAGGCAGTTATTATGCCAGAGGTCAGGTCGGAGACACTCCGAACTATATGTCTCAGGACCGTGCGACAACCGAGACAAGGACCGAGACCCTGAAAGACTCTTTCACGGCTTACCTGAGCTATGACAAGACATTCCTTGGCAAACATTCCGTCAGCGCCACCGCCGGCTACGACTATATGTCCTGGAGGTACTGGTATCTCAACGCGAGTGCTACAGGATCAGTCTCAGACAAGGTACCGATCCTGGATTCAGGAATAAATTTCAAAGCGTCCAACCAGGACACCAGGCAGGTTCTGCTCTCCTACTTCGGACGACTGAACTACAACTACGGCGACCGCTACATACTGTCCGCGACCCTCAGGGCCGACGGCTCGTCCAAGTTCGCGGAAGGCAACAGATGGGGATTCTTCCCGGCCGGATCATTCGCCTGGGTCATTTCAGAAGAGCCTTACTGGCACGTGGACAGGAATGTCGTCAACACGTTCAAGTTCCGAGCCTCATACGGACAGACCGGAAACAACGGAATCGGGCTTTACGACACCTATGGAGCATACTCGTCCTCGCAGTACAACGGACAGTCCACCCTTCTGCCATCCACGATGCAGAACAAAGGAATGAAATGGGAGACGACCACGCAGCTTGACCTGGGACTGGATTTCGGGTTCTTCAATGACCGTCTGCGCATCGTGGCGGACTACTACAACAAGAAGACCGACAATATGCTGTTCAGCATCACCCTCCCGGACACTGGTTCCCTCGGTTCAGTGAAAGCCAATGTCGGAAGCGCGAGGTTCTACGGATTCGAGGTAGAGCTACAGTCCGTCAACATCCAGACCAGGAATTTCTCCTGGACAACCGGCATCACATATTCATTCAACAAAAACAAGGTTCTGTCGCTTCCGGACGAGTACAAGTACACCGACCTTGACGGGAAGGACGCTTGGCGCATCGGAGGCTACATTATGTCCGAAAGCGGAGAGAGGTTCGGAGGAACCGCTGTCGGCGAGCCGCTGGGGCGCATCTGGGGCTATAAGATCTCGCATATCCTCCAGAATGACGCCGAGGCCGCCGCGGCTCTGTACGACAGCAGGTCGCACGGTTACCGCAGGTCTGACGGACTGTCTATCGCCGGACGCAAGGACGCTGGAGACTACGAGTGGTGCAACCGTCCTGGCTCCAAGAGGACAGCGGACGGCAAGGAACAGATCGACGACGAGGATATGTACTGCCTCGGTAACGTGATGCCACACTCCATCGGAGGCTTTATGAATACATTCAAATACCGGAACCTGTCATTGTCCGTCTATCTGGACTACGCGCTGGGACATTCTATCCTCAACTATATGAAATCCCGTTTCTTCTCGAACACTCTGGGCAACTCGAACTCAAATCTGGACAAGATGGTCTATGACTGCTGGCGCTACCCCGGAG
>CAVKYA010000093.1:0-8303 GCA_963660255.1 Bacteroidaceae bacterium
AGTACATTGAGGTGACCGGCCTCTTCACCCCCCGCGGAGGCATCTCCATCTACCCATACGCCAACTACGGCCGCCCCGGCACCAAGTACGAGGCTCTTGCCCAGCACCGCTTCGCCACGCACGAATAGTTGACTTGTGGGCTGAGACTCAGTGACCAATCTTATGTGGTTGCGTGGCATCTAATTTGTTGACTGTGAGTATGTTAAGTATGTGATCTGGTGTCGGAAACATGACTGGGATATATACTTTGTTGATTGATTTTCAGCATGTTATCTGCCATGGTCAATTCTTGGAAAATTGACTATCTTTGTCCTTGAATATGAAAGGACAAGCGACAGTGGTCAAAAATGCGGGAAGTCATTTCCTGCTTTCAAGGTTGCCGGAATGGCAGCCTTTCCCGGCGGTGCTCAAAGGCAAGGTGCGTCTGAAAGGCAGCGAGGCGACCAATCCCGTGGCCGTCGGCGACAAGGTGACTTATGAATATTCAGAAGAACCTTCCGCCACGCATCCGGCCTCGATCGTCGAGGTGCTGGACCGCCGGAACTATGTGATCCGCCGCTCGACCAACCTTTCGAGGCAGTCGCACGTGATCGCAGCCAATCTGGACAGAGCGTTCATCGTCGTGACACTTTTCTTCCCGGAGATCAAGCTGCCGTTCCTGGACAGGCTTCTGGTGACCTGCGAGGTGTATGGCATCCCGGCTACCATCGTCCTGAACAAGGTTGACATATTCAGAAAGGAATTTCCAGAGCAACTCGCTGATTTTCATCGCATCTATGAGAGTGCAGGCTATCGTGTGATAGAGACTTCGGCTTTGACAGGTGATGGGATTGATGAGTTGAAGGCTGCTATCGGAGGCCCCGAGGACGGCCACATCTGCCTTTTCTCAGGGGAGTCCGGAGTAGGGAAGTCCTCCATAATCAAGGCTTTGGACCCGTCCCTGAATCCAAAGGTCGGAAACATTTCGCTGGCTCACCTCCAAGGCCGCCACACCACATCGTTGTACGAGATGTACCCATTGGCCTCCGGTGGATTCATCATTGATTCTCCCGGCCTAAGAGGATTCGGCCTTGTTCATCTGGAGAAAGAGGAGATCGCTCTCTATTTTCCCGAAATGCTGAAATTTTCCCACGATTGCCGTTTCACCCCCTGCACCCACACCCACGAACCCGGTTGCGCTGTAAAGCAAGCCGTGGATGCCGGCCAAATCTCCGCCGAGCGCTACAATTCCTACCTCGGTATGCTTGAAGAGGACAAGAAATTCCGTTAGTGAATAGCTCTGTTGACAGACAAATTGGTCAGCAAATAGTCCCATTATTAGGATGTTTGATTGAAAAACGTTAGTTTTGCATTACGAAAAAAGTCGTAACGAAAAAATGCGTAGTATGGAGAATCCTTTCAAGTTCGGAACTATAGTGGAAGCCGACTATTTTACGGATAGAGTGAATGAAGTGGCTTACATAGAGCAATTTATAAAGAGTGCCAATCATTTGGTCATAATTAGTCCGCGGCGCTTCGGCAAGAGCAGTCTTGTCGCAAAGGCCGTGAAAGAAAGCGGACGGAAAAGCATCACTCTGAATCTACAGTCAGTGACATCCGTATCAGATTTGTCCGCAAAACTGCTTAGGGAATTCTTCAAGGTACATCCTATGGAGAAAATACGGCACTTGATAGCTAATTTTCGGATAGTTCCAATGATTTCAACAAATCCAGTGACCGGTGCTATGGATGTGTCATTCCAATCCGGCGCACCGGGAGTGGTTTTGCTTGAAGATGTCTTGAATCTGCTGGAGCGTGCTCATTCTGAGAAAGACAGACTTATTGTTGTGTTGGATGAATTTCAAGAGATCAAAGACATCTCAAGCGATTTGGACAGGCAGCTTCGTTCCATAATGCAGGAACAGAAACACATCAATTACATTCTTCTGGGGAGTCAGGAAAGTATGATGACCGATATTTTTGAGAATATAAAGTCTCCGTTCTATCATTTCGGTGAACTGATGAGACTTGGGAAACTACCAAGACAAGAATTTTATGAGTATCTTGCGGAGAGACTCTCCGCCGTTTTTCCGGAATCCTGCAAAGTTTTGGCTGACCGTATTCTGAACTTCACGGAATGTCATCCATATTATTCGCAACAATTGGCTGCGAACGTATGGCAGATTGGTGTTTTGCAACCTAAATCGGAGGATGTCCTCCAGGCAGCGATCGATCACATCGTTCTGTCACACGCTCTTGACTATGAGCGTATCTGGATGGGGTTCAAGCGTACTAATCGTTGGATTCTTCAGCGTTTGGCCGGCGGAAAATCTCTTCAAGATGGAGGGTACCGGACAAGCACCATCTACAGTGCCCTGAAGCGTCTTCAAAAGGACGGATATGCAATCTATTCAGACCACTATGAGCTTGAGGACCCGTTCTTTAAGCAATGGATCTTAAGGCAAGACTAACTCCATTATCAAGTCTTTCCGGTAGCTGAGCTTGTCGAAGCGTACCGGCCATATTGAACCTATCGGACCGTACCGATTGCCGAACCGTCTGACGTGAACTTGGCGGCAATATCCCACCCATATTTTTTGATCTCTTCGGCAGCATTTTAGCCTTAAATCGTTGCCCAAGACCTCCACGCATCACTTTCAGGCAACACTTTCACCCCAATTCGTCTCCCGAGAGAGCGAGCGTAGTTCCGAAACATTATTTTCGTGACAATATTCATTAATCAGATTGCTATTTCGGCTTTTTCTGTTACCTTTGCAAAAGAGTAAAAGGTCTTACTATAAGATATGGTACTGGAAAAGCAGATACTGATGTTTCTTAACATCGCGCACAACAGCGTGAAGCAGTGTATGTCGGAGGTGTTCCAGAAGGGCGGGTTCAACCTGACTCCGGAGCAGTTTCTGGTGATGGACACGCTTTGGGACGAGGGGGTGCTGACCCAACAGCAGATCGCCGACATCACGATGAGGGACAAGAACTCCATCGTCAAACTGATTGATGGGCTGGAGAACAGGAAACTTGTCCGCCGCGTGAGCAACCCCAAGGACAGGAGGCAGAACCTCATCGAGGTCACGCCATATTCCCGGAAAATCAAGGACAAGGTGACGGAGCTTTCGCTTGAGGCGGTGGCCACGATTGTGGGGGACATCCCGCGCGAGGATCTGGAATCTTTCGTCAGGACGCTGGCGAGGATGGAAAGGAATATGAACCCGAAGTCTGATCTTGAGGGACTTGCGAAGAAATACCCGACTAAAAAGAAAGGCGATGGGACGACTATATGACCTCCTGATGAAGGACTACCGCCTGAAGGAAGGCTTGAACGCCTGCATCAACTGCGGCACCTGTACGGCCATCTGCCCGGCGGCTGAGTTCTACCGCTATGACCCGAGGAGGATTGTGGACATCGTCCAGAGCAAGGACGAGGAAGAGATCGAGAAGCTGCTCAAAAGCGACACGATCTGGTACTGCGGAGAGTGTATGAGCTGCGTGACAAGATGTCCACGAAAGAACGCTCCGGGACTGATTATTATGGCATTGCGCAACCTGTCCATCGAACTCGGCTATTTCATCGAATCGGAGAAAGGCCGTCAGCAGTTCCTCCTGACCAAGGACTTGTGCGCCAATGTGTTGGACTACGGCTACTGCGTCTATCCCCGCCGCTTTGACTATGCCGGACATCCCGAGGCCGGAAAGGTCTGGGAATGGGAGGAGAAGCATCTGGACGATGTGTTCGAGAGACTTGGAGCCAATCTGGACGGAGAAGGACCGGGAGCGATGCGCCGCATCCCGCAGGAGGACCTTGACCAGCTCAAGAGAATCTTCGACGAGACCGGGGCGACCGAGAGGATGGAGACGGTACGGGCCGCCGGCTTGAAAAAGGCGGAGGAGATGGGGCTCACCGAGGACGAGTTCATTGCGAAAATCTACACGGACAGCGATCCGAAACACTTAAACCAATAGCCCTCAATGATCTACGAAGGCAAACAGAAGATCTGGTCAGACTACCAGAAAGATATTCCGGACGATCACTATTTCTACGTCCGCAGCTGCATCAGACAGAGTTTCTTCCCGGCGTCGGAAGCGACATTCCTTAAGATAACAAGGCAGGAGTTGGGCAAGGACATATTCGAGACAGAGCATCATACCACATGCGGCGGCATCGCCTATCACTCGGACACGATTCCGCAGGAGACCGTGATGACAATCATCGCGCGCCAGTTCGCCCTGATGGCCAAGAACGGCTATGAGAACTACGTCTGCTCCTGCATTACCTCCTTCGGCCTCTACTGCGAGACGATGGAGACCTGGCGCGAGTTCCCTGAGCTGGAGGCCAAGGTTCGTGAGAACCTTTGGAAGACCTGCCACCTGGAGTTCGCAAAACCGAAATTCCTCGTGCACGCCAGCGACCTCATCTACAAGTACCGCAACCTCATCGCGGCCCAGGCGAAACATAAGCTCGTGAATATCCACACCGGCCGCCCGCTCCGTGTGGTGGAGCACATCGGCTGCCACTATTCGAAGATGTTCCCCTCCAAAGGGGTCGGGGGCGCTGAATATCCTTACGTCCTCGTCGGAATGATCGAGGCGTGGGGCGGCGAGATAGTGGACTACCCGGAACGTCGCCATTGCTGCGGCTTCGGATTCCGGCAATATCTCGTCAAAGGCAACCGTGGATATTCCCTCTCCAACACCCACAAGAAGTTCGAGAGTATGGAGCCGTTCCATCCGGACATGATCATCACCAACTGCCCTGGATGCCCGTATTTCCTTGACAGATGGCAATATGTGATCGCCGAGTCAACGGGCAAGACCTACGGGGAGGAGGGGCACGGGATCCCGGTCTTCACCTATGAGGAAGTGGCTGGCTTGGTACTTGGCTACGATCCTTGGGACCTCGGGCTTCAGACTCATCAGGTCAGCGTCGAGCCGCTTCTGGACAAGATGGGCATTGAATATGACCCCGCCCGCAAGTTCCTCGGCAAGAACGGCAAGGACATCGGCCGCCCTGGCTGCTGCACCTGTTTGAAATAGTCTTTTATGAATATGATCGCGTATGAAAAATAATATATTAATAATAGGAGGTGGCCCTGCGGGCCTTGAGGCGGCCTCAGGGCTCCAGAGGCTGGGCTACAATGTCATTCTGATCGAACGCGCAACGACTTTGGGCGGACATCTGGCCTCGTGGGACAGACTGTTCCCGGCCGGGGCGTCCGCATCGGCTGCCCTTGACGGGTTACTTGGAAAGATGGACGGAGTCAAATGTTTCACTGACACCGAGGTACAGTCTATCAACAGGCTGGATAAGTCCTATAATGTCATCCTCTCCAACGGCATCACCGTGTTGGCTGATGCCGTGCTGGTGGCCAGCGGCTTCGACCTGTTCAAGGCCGAGAAGAAAGAGGAATATGGCTACGGGATCTATGACCACGTGATCACAAACGCAGACCTTGAGGCTTGGTTCGGTTCGGGCTCCGACGTTCGTATTGACAATCCTAAGAAAATCGGTTTCGTGCATTGTGTCGGTTCCCGTGACGAGAAGTCCGGCTGTAGATCCTGCTCGAAAGTCTGCTGCGCTACGGCCGTAAAGCAGGCCTGCGAGATGAAACAGGCGTTCCCTGACGCGCAAGTCTATTGCTTCTATATGGATCTGAGGATGTTCGGTCGCCATTACGAGGACCTCTACCTCAGTGCCCAAAAAGACTACGGCGTGCGCTTCATCCGAGGACGTGTCGCCGAGGTGTCCGAGAACGTGGACGGCAGTCTTCTCGTCAAGGCTGAGGACACTGTGGCCGGTAAGCCGCTGAAAGTCACCCTTGACCTTCTCGTGCTGATGGCCGGTATGAGGCCATCGGTGTCAGGAAAGAGGGTAGGGGAGCTGCTGGAGATGCCTGTGGAGGAGGACGGATTCTTCGCTGTCCGTGACGGAATTCTGGCCGATCAGCGCAGCCCGCTTCCGGGACTGTTCCTTGCCGGTGCCGCCACCGGGCCGAAGACCCTGCCGGAGACCCTGTCAGATGCCCGTGGGGCTGTCGTGGAGATTGACAGGTACCTGTCTGACATATTCCCAAACGCTAAGAATTACAAGACTTTGATTCGTGAGAGATGGTAGATTTCGGTTTCGGTCTGGTTCCAAGTTCCAGAATCAATCTTGACCTGTTCGACAGGGCGAAGTTCGAGGAGTTGGCCGCGCTTGAGCCTGATGTGCGCAAGTGTATGGCCTGCGGAAGCTGCACCGCTGTCTGCACCGCCGGGCAGTTCGTGCCGACAAGTCTCCGTTCCGCGATCGAGGAACTTCACAACGCTAATCCTGACAAGGCTCTCGACCTTCTGAAGTCCTGCCAGCTTTGCGGAAAGTGTTCGATGGTCTGCCCCCGTGGCATCAACACACGGCATCTCATCCTGTCAATCACTAAGGTGTATGGCAAGTAAATAAACATAGCTTTCCCGCTTTTTCTGAATCAGAGATATTTCACGCCTGATTCTATGGTCGCACAGAGAACAACAGAATTTGCTCGGAATGCCAGGTGAATTACAGCGGAGAACTTGATCTTAAATAACAAAATTTTCGGTACGAAATGAACCCTCTATTATATTCATTGACCCTTCAGGCGGCTCCAGAGGTCATCGACAGGATTCCGTCGGGCTACAGCAACTTCGTGATTCCGTTCGTGGTCGGCATCAGCTTTATGCTGGTCTGGCTGACCGTGGGGCTGATAAGGCTGCTGGCCAAGATTCCGGCAAATGACAGACGCAGGTTCTGGAAGTCGCTGGTCACTCCGAAGATAGCGCTCAAGAACATCAAGGATTTGTTTTGCGACTGCCTTTTCCACACGAAAATCTGGAAGCGCAAGCCGCTGCTCGGCTATATGCACTCCTCAATCGCCTTCGGATGGTTTATGTTGATCGTTCTCGGGCACATAGAGGTTGCCTTGTTCGTGCCTAAGCATCTGGCCTGGACGGACGGAGGCCTTTTCTACCCGATTTTCTACCGCTTCTTTGTCTGGATCAATCCGGGCCACGTGACGCTCCGGGGCTGGTTCTTTTTTTTCCTGATGGACTTTTTCCTGCTCTATGTGCTCACCGGAGTCGGAATGGCCATATTCAAAAGGTTCAGATCCATCGTGCTGGGGATGCGTCACACCACGAAGCCGTCGCTGGCGGATCGTGTGGCCCTCTATAGCCTTTGGATGATCTTCCCGTTGAGGCTTCTGGCCGAGAGTTTCACGGCTGACCTCAGCGGCGGAAGTTTTCTGACGGTTCCGGTCAACCATCTATGGCACTGGATATTCGGTGACAAACTGTTCTTTATGCCGGTCTGGTGGGCATATTCAATATGTCTGGGGCTGTTTTTCGCCGCGATGCCGTTCAGCCGGTATATGCACATACTGACGGAGGTGCTGTGGATCCTGCTGCGCAACGCCGGGATTCAACCGAGGCATCCTCGTAAAGGTGTTGCCGAGGCGGAGATTTACGCCTGCTCCAGCTGTGGACTTTGTTTGGATGCCTGCCCGATGAACGTGCAGAAGAAGAATCTGAAATATTCATCGGTCTATTTCATCCGCTTTTTGCGCCGGCATAACGAGAAGAAGATCAATGACATCGCTGAGAAGTGTCTGATGTGCGACAAGTGTCACGCGCTCTGTCCGGTGGGGGTTGACGCTCCGGCGCTCCGCCGCGCGCAGAGGGCTACGGTGAATAACTCGCTGGAGTATGACTATTCGTATTTGAAGAGTTGTCCGGTTGGCTCGGTTGGTTCCGTGAGTCCGGTTGGTTCAGTCGCTTCGACAGGCTCAGCGACCGGCCATATCTCTGTTACAGAGTCATCCACATCGGTCCCTGAGCCTGTCGAAGGGCCGATCAAACCGAAAAATGCCCCTGAAGTAATGTACTTCGCCGGCTGTATGACCCACCTGACCCCAAGAATAATAAAATCCGTCGAAAAGGTTTTCAAGGCCGCCGGTGTGAACTACACCTTCGCCGACCGCGACGGAGGAATATGCTGTGGCCGCCCTCTGATGCTTGCCGGCAAGACCAGCGCCGCTTACGAGACCATCTCCGCCAACCGAAAGATGATCCTCTCCTCCGGCTGCCGCACCCTCGTCCTCTCCTGCCCGATCTGCTACAAGATTTTCAAGGATGAATATGCCCTCGAAGGCGTTGAGGTGCTTCATTACACCCAGTTCATCAAGCGTCTTGTAGATGAAGGAAAATTGAAACTGACCGCCGCGGACGAGCGCATTGTCTATCACGATCCGTGCGAGCTTGGCCGTGGCTGTGGAGTTTACAAAGAGCCTCGTGAGGTTCTG